>NZ_JBEPDB010000012.1:109879-143758 GCF_040300025.1 Dactylosporangium sp. NPDC000555
TTGGGCACGTGATCGACGAGCGAAGCGAGGAGGGCGCGTGACCGGTGCGGAGCGGAGCGACGGGGCCGGTCACTGGCTGGCTCTGGTTTTTGGGCACGTGATCGACGAGCGAAGCGAGGAGGGCGCGTGACCGGTGCGGAGCGGAGCGACGGGGCCGGTCACTGGCTGGCTCTGGTTTTTGGGCATGTGATCGACGAGCGAAGCGAGGAGGGCGCGTGACCGGTGCGGAGCGGAGCGACGGGGCCGGTCACCGGCTGGCTCAGGCTTCAGGGCACGCAATCGACGAGCGAAGCGAGGAGAGCGCGTGACCGCACCGCTGGATGCCCTCTTCGGCGAGGAGATCCCCGGGCCGGTGACCGGCACGATCGTGGTGACCGGCACCGACACCGGCGTCGGCAAGACCGTCGTCACCGCCGCGATCGCCGCCGCCGCGACGGCCGCCGGCCAGCGCGTCGCGGTGGTCAAGCCGGCCCAGACCGGTACCGCCGACGGCGACGAGCCGGACGCGGTCACGGTCGCCCGCCTGGCCGAGCCGGCGGCGACCCGCACGCTGGCCAGCTTCCCGGACCCGCTCGCCCCGCTCGCGGCCGCCCGGGTCTCCGGCGAGGACCCGCTGACCGCGGTGATGGCCCAGCTGGCCGTCCGTTCCATCGCCGAGAACCATGACGTCACCCTGGTCGAGGGTGCGGGCGGCCTGCTCGTACCGCTGGGCGAGGACGGCTGGACCGCCCTCGACCTCGCCTCGGCCCTCGGCGCGACGGCGGTCGTGGTGGCGCGCGCCGGCCTGGGCACCCTGAACCACACCGCGCTGACGCTGGAGGCCCTGGCCCGCCGCGACGTGCCGGCCCTGGTGGTGTTCGGCGCGTGGCCCGCCGAGCCGGAACTGGTGCACCGCACCAACCTGCACGACCTGCCCGGTGATCTGGCCGGCGCGGTGCCGGACGGTGCCGGCGCCATGACCCCGCCGCTGTTCCGCCGCGAGGCCCCGCACTGGCTCGACGCCCGCCTGTACGGCCGCTTCGACCCGGTGGCGTTCCGCTCCCACAGCCGCTGACCGCGCCGCACCGGTCCGGGCCGTCGTGCCCCGCTGGTCCGGTCCGTACCCCGCTGGTCCGGTCCGTACCCCGCTGGTCCGGTCCGTGCCATGCCGGTCCGGTCCGTGCCGGTCCGGTCCGTGCCGCGCTGGTCCGTGCCGCGTCGGTCCGCGCCGCGTCGGTCCGGGCCGTCGGGCCGCGCCGGTCCGTGCTGTGCTGGTCCGTGCCGTGACGAGCGGGCAGGTTCGTGCCGTGCCGGTCCGCGCTGGTCCGTGCCGTGCTGGTCCGGTCCGCGCCGGTTCGTGCCGTGCCCGTAACGGTGGCCGCAGGTGTGATCGCCGGCCTCAAGACTCCTCGGCCGCCCTGGTGCCGCTCATGCGCGGCTGGCGCGGTTCGCGGCCGGTCTTCCAAGGGCCGACGGCTACGGCAGGACGACGACGCTGGTGCCGGCCGCGATGTTGTCCAGCAGGACCTTCTGCGCGGCGGGCGGCATCCGGACGCAGCCGTTGGACTGGCGATGGCCGAACTCGTTGCGGTACCAGGCGTGGATGCCGGTGTGCGCGTCGGCGAGGCCGGGCGCCACCGCCTTCTTGTCGTCGGGCACGGCGCCCAGGGCGAGGACATCCAGCCCGGCGTACACCTTGTTCGGCAGCGACGATCGGCCCAGCACGAACGTGCGGCCGAGCGGCGTCTCTGTGGCCGGGGCGCCGATCGTCACCGTCCACGTCTGCTGCGCCACGCCGTCGCGGACCCACGTTAGCGTGAACGCGCCGCGGTGCACCACGATCTGGTCGCGCAGCGCGACAGTGTGCCAGCCGCCCGGCGGCAGCCAGCCGACGCTGCGGTTCATCGACGGTAGTAGCACCGCGACCCAGCCGTCCGTGCGCTGCACCACCGGCATGATCAGGTCCACGCCGCTGATCTTCGGGGTCAGGTACGCCCGCGCCTGCCCGCCGGGCGCGTCGTACACCGGGCTCTTGGCGTCCACCTGCAGGCCCTCGCCCAGCAGGGCGGTCGAGGAACCGTCCGGGTCGGCCGGGAAGCCGGTCGCCGCCTGGGTGTACGTGATCGTCGGCAGGCCGGCCGCCGGTGTGGCCGCGGGCGGCGGGGCGGCGGACGGTGACGGCGAGGTGACCGGTGTGCTCCCCGCCGGCGCGGGCTGCGTTCCGGCGACCTGCGGCGGCGCCGGGGGCTTGGAGCCACAGGCGGTGAGCGGTGCGGCGAGGGCCGCCGCGAGCGCGACGAGGGCGGCGGTGCGGCGGGCGAGCATGGGCACACGGTATCGGTTGCGGGTCGCCGCCGCTGTCAACAGGCCGGACGGACCGCACCCGCCGAGCCGGCCGGCTGCGCGCTGCTGCCGGCCCGCTCGCCCGACCGGGTGGTACGTGCTGGTCGACGCTAGAGGTTGCGGTCGTCGACGATGTGCATGGCGGCCTCCTCGGCCGAGGCCGCGCCGCCGTCGATGCCCACGTCCGAGCCGATCTCGTCCTTCTCGGCGTCCTCGCCGTATCCCTCGTCGGGCGCGACGAGCCGGCCGGCCCGGCGGTCGCCGACCTCGTCGGGGTCGAAGAACTCGCCCGACTCGGTGGTCGCGCCGTAGTCGTCCAGGTCGAGGCGGGCCGACGGGTCGGGCTCCTCCTGCCGCAGCCGCCGGTCCAGCGGCTCACCCCGCTCCGCCTCCGCCTGGGTGACGCCGAACGCGTTGAGACCACGCGGCCGCTCCGGCGGCGAGTATCCCTCGTCGAGAGCGTCGTCGAGCCCGCGGTCGGACAGCGTGTCCTGCGCGGACAGCTGGCCCTCGTCGTCCGGATCCGGGTCCCAGCTGTCGGTCTGCTGCGTCATGTCGGCATCCCCTGTTTCTAGCCTGGCTCTCGCTCCTTTTGAGCCTAGATCACGGGGTTGCGCAGCGCCTTGTGAGTGGTGATGAGGTCGGCGTAGCGGTGGCCGCTGGCCTTGATCGTGCGGCGCTGGGTGTCGTAGTCCACGCGGATGAGGCCGAAGCGCTTGTCGTAGCCGTATGCCCACTCGAAGTTGTCCAGCAGCGACCACGCGAAGTACCCGTCCACGGGCGCGCCGCGCAGCACGGCGTTGCGCACCGCCTCGACGTGCTGCTCCAGGTAGTCGGTGCGCTCCTTGTCCTGGATCTCGCCGCTGGGCTCGACCGTGTCGTGCCACGCCGAGCCGTTCTCGGTGACCAGGATGCTGCGCGGGGAGTACGTCTGCGCGACCGAGACCAGGATGTCCTCGAGGCCCTTGGCGTGCACCTCCCACGGCATCGCCGTCTCGACCGAGCCGGGCACCGGGATCTGCCGGGCGAACGGCGCCGGCCCGGCCGGGTCGTCGACCACGATCTGCCGGAAGTAGTAGTTGATGCCGAGGAACTCGGTCGGCGCGGAGATGAGCTCGAGGTCGCCCTCCCGGATCGGCGGCTGCACGCCGTAGCACTCGACCATGTCGGCCGGGTAGCCGCGGCCGAAGACCGGATCGAGCCACCACCGGTTGACGTGCCCGTCGGCCCGCACCGCGGCGGCCACGTCCTCGGGCCGGTCGGAGCCGGGCTCGATCGGGCTGAGGTTGAACACGATGCCGACGTTGGGCGCGAGCGGCGCCGAGGCCCGGATCGCCTGGTTGGCCAGGCCGTGGCCGAGCAGCACGTGGTGCGAGGTGTGCACGGCGCGGGTCAGGTCGCGCTCGCCGGGCGCCATGCGCCCGTCGAGGTGGCCGATCCACGACACGCACAGCGGCTCGTTGACGGTGTTCCAGTCCGCGACGCGGTCGCCGAGGCGCCCGGCCACCACCGTCGCGTAGTCGGCGAACGCCTCGGCCGTGGCCCGGTTCGGCCATCCGCCGGCGTCCTGCAGGGCCTGGGGCAGATCCCAGTGGTACAGCGTGACGAACGGGCGGATGCCCTCGGCCAGCACCGCGTCGACGAGCCGGTCGTAGAAGTCCAGGCCGGCCTGGTTGACCTGGCCGACGCCGTCGGGCAGCACCCGTGGCCAGGCCACCGAGAACCGGTACGCGTCAAGGTTGAGCCGGCGCATCAGCGCCACGTCCTCCGGCCACCGGTGATAGTGGTCGCAGGCCACGTCGCCGGTGTCGCCGTTGTCGACGGCCCCCGGGGTGTGGGAGAACGTGTCCCAGATGGACGGTTTCCGGCCGTCTTCGGCGGCGGCGCCCTCGATCTGGTAGGCCGCGGTCGCGGCGCCCCAGATGAAGCCGGGTGGTAGTGCGGACAGATCCAGCACGGGACGGTTCTCCTCTTGAGCCTCAGCGGCGCGGCCGGCGTGCGGACGCGCGCTCGACAGGAGGGGGTGGCGGCGATCCCTTTTCTATCGAGACTTAATTAATGTCGTCATTAAAGTGGCGCGCCCCTATATGCGTCAAGGGCGGGGCCTTAGAGTGGCGGGCAGAGTGGCGGGCGCGGTTCGGATACGGGGGTATCGCGGGGGTAACGGTGCAGGTCGAACGGGCGACCAATCGCGGCGTACGGCTGCGCAACCGCTCGGCGCTGCTCACCCGGCTGTTCCTGGACGGCCCGCTGACGCGCCAGGACCTGTGCCGCAGCACCGGCCTGAGCCAGCCCGCGGTCTCCAACGTGGTCGGCGACCTGATCGAGGACGGCCTGGTCGCCGAGGCGGGTGCGCTCGAGTCCGAGGGCGGCCGGCCGAGCATGATGCTGCGGGTCGCGCCGAGCTTCGGCGTGGTGGCCGGCGTCGACGTCGGCGAGACGCGGGTCCGGGTGGAGCTGTTCGACCTCGCCATGGGCCAACTCGCCAGCGTCGACCACCCGATCGACCCGGCCGGCTCCTCGCCCGAGGCCGTCGTGCGGCACATCCACGCCGGCCTGCGCGCGGTCACCGCCGGGTGCGCACCCGGCCACGTGCTGGGCGTCGGCGTCGGCGTGTCCGGGATCGTGCAGCAGGGGGCGGACGGCGCCGTCGTGCACGCGCAGACGCTGGGCTGGGACGCGGTACCGCTGGAGGCCCTGCTGCGGGCGGGCACCGGCCTTGCGCTGCACATCGACAACGGCGCGAAGACCCTCGGCCAGGCCGAGATGTGGTTCGGCGCCGGCCGGGGCCGGCGTCACGCCGTGTTCGCGCTGGTCGGATCGGGCGTCGGCGCGGCCGTGGTGACCAACGGGGCGACCTACCGCGGCGCGTCCAGCAGCGCGGGGGAGTGGGGCCACACCACCCTCGTCTACGGTGGCCGCGCCTGCCGGTGCGGCTCGCGCGGCTGCCTGGAGGCGTACGTCGGGGCGGAGGGCATCCTGGACCGCTACCGCCAGGGGCGGGCCGGCCGCGCGGCACCGGGCGTCGACGAGGAGTCGCGGATCGCCGCCCTGGCCGCGGCGGCCTCGGCGGAACCGGCGGCCCGCGCGGTCCTCGACGACACCGCCGACTACCTCGGCGCCGGCGTGGCGAACCTGATCAACCTGTTCAACCCCGAACTGGTCGTTCTGGGCGGCTGGGCGGCGGGGGCCCTGGCCGGCCTGCTGCCGCGCGTGCGCGAGTCGGCCCGCCGGCACGCGCTGCGGCAGCCGTACTCGCAGGTGTCCATCGAGATGGGCCGGCTCGGCGTGGACGCGGTCGCCCTCGGCGCGGCGACCCTGCCGGTCGCGCGGCTGCTGAGCGAGGGCGGCGCCCGTCCGTGAACCGTGCCGGGCCGTTCGGGGGGAGACACCCGTGCGCGCCCACGACGCGGGCCGTGGGCGCGGGTACTGGTATCGCGGCGGTATCGTGCGCACTGTGGTCGATGCCGCGCAGCACAGGTCCGCCGCACGGCGCAGTGGCATGCGCGACGTGGCGCGGGCGGCCGGGGTGTCGGTCAGTACCGTCGCCAACGTGCTCAACAATCCCGCGGTGGTCGCCGAAGGCACACGGCGGCGGGTCGAGGAGGCGATGGCCAGCGTCGGGTTCGTGCGCAGCGGGCCCGCGCGGCAGCTGCGCGGGATGCCCAGCAGGCTCGTCGGATCCGTCACGCTCGACCAGGCCAACCCGTTCTACGCCGAGCTCAATCGGGGCATCGAGGATCGCCTGGACGAGGCCGGGTGCCTGGTGCTCGCGTGCAGCACCGACGTGCAGGCCGACAAGGAGCTGCGGATCCTGCGGCTGCTGGAGGAGCAGTCGCCCCGCGGGATCATCGTCACGCCGACCGGGGAGAACCTGGCCGAGGTCGGGGCCATCAGCTCGCGGGGCACGCCGGTGGTGCTGCTCGACGCCCCGCGCGGCGCGCTCGACCTCTGTGCCGTCGCGGTCGACCACGTCGCCGGAGGGCGGCTCGCGGGGGAGCACCTGATCGAGCTCGGGCATCGGCGGATCGCGTTTCTGTCCGCGAGCTGGGAGGGCGGGCCGGTGCGCGAGCGCAGAGACGGGCTGTGCCGCGCGCTCGCCGAGGCGGGGCTCGAACCGCCGGTCGAGGTGCACATCGCGCGGGAAGGATTCTTCGGCGGTACCGATGCGGCGGTTTCGGATCTTCTGCACTGCACGGACCAGCCGAGTGCGGTGGTGTGCATGAACGACATCGCGGCCGTCGCCGTCGTGCGGGCGCTGCGGGAGCGCGGGCTGCGCGTGCCCGACGACATGTCGGTGGTCGGGTACGACGACCTGCCGTTCGCGGCGCACGTCCAGCCGCCGCTGACCACCGTGCGCCAGCCGATCCGCGAGATGGGGCGGGTCGCGGCCGACCTGCTGCTGTCCGAGGGATCCGAGGGCAGGGCCGGCCACCGGCATCGCGAGCTGGTCTTCACGCCGCAGCTGATGGCGCGCTCCACGACCGCACCGCCGCGGCCGTGATCGCCGGACCGTAGGGTGAGGCAATGCCCGTCGCGCAGTCGCTGGAAGAGCTTCCGTACGCCGCTTACCTGCAGCGGCACGACGAGGGGCCGCTCGAGCACGACGGGAACTACACCGAGGTGCACCTCGACGGGGTCGAGCTGGACGGCGGCGAGGCGACCAACGTCAAGTTCATCGAGTCGGCGCTCACCGGGGTGGCGCTGGCCGACGTGGGGCTGGAGCGGGCCCGGTTCAGCGACGTCTGGCTCAGCCGGAACCGGTGGCTGGGCGTGCGGCTCGTCGAGACCGAGTGGCTCGACGTGTCCATGCTGGACAGTTCGCTCGCCGGGGTGCAGGCGTACGGCTCGCGGCTGCGGCGGGTCGTCTTCCAGCGCTGCAAGATCGACACGCTCAACCTGCGCGGGGCGGCGCTCTTCGACGTGGTGTTCGAGGACTGCGAGCTCAACGAGCTGGACTGCGCGGGCGCGTCGCTGTCCAACGTCACGTTTCCGGGGACCGCGATCCGCAACGCCCGGCTGTCGCAGATCAAGTGCAAGAACGTGGACCTGCGCGGGGCCCGGGAGCTCGACGTCGCCGACGGGGCGGAATCGCTGCGCGGCGCGATCGTCGACGAGCGGCAGCTGATCGAGCTCGCGCCGGCGTTCGCATCGGCGCTCGGCATCGTCGTCAAGTAGCGCTCAGACCCACGCGAGAGGCCGGCCCGATCAGCCGAGCAGGTGCAGCGCCGTGCGCACCGGGAAACGCTCCAGCGTGCGCTCGAAGGACGTCTCGCCCCGGCAGAAGCGCTCGAACATCCGCCAGCCCAGCGGGGTGCGCAGCACGGCGTGGAACAGCCCCGGGCGGCGGGCGAAGGTGGCCAGCAGGCGGCGGCCGGCGCGCATCGGCGGGGCCAGGGTCGCCTCGACCTCGCGCTCGTACCGCGGCAGATCGCCGTCCGCGGCCGCGGCGCCGGCCAGGGCACCCGAGCGGACCGCGAAGCTGATGCCCTCGCGGGTCCACGGCTCGAGCAGGCCGGCGGCGTCGCCGGCCACGATGACGCCGCCCTTGCGCAGCGGGGACGACTCGGTGCGGCACCGGGTCAGGTGGCCGGAGTCGTGCACCGGCTCGATCCCCGACAGGCCTAGGCGGTCGACGAACGCGCGCAGGTAGGCCTTGGTCCGCTCGCCCTCCCCGCGACCCGCGATGACGCCGACGGTGAGCAGGTCGCCCTTGGGGAAGACCCACGCGTACGAGCCGGGCAGCGGACCCCAGTCGATGAGCAGGCGGCCGCGCCAGTGCTCCTGCAGCGGCCGGTCGATCGGCAGCTCGACCTCCAGGCCCAGATCGACCTGGCCGTACTCGACACCGACGTGGCGGGCGGTGATCCCCGACGAGCCGTCCGCACCGATCGCCACCCCGGCGCTCACCTCCTCGCCGCCGGCGAGCCGGATGCGCACGCCGTCCGCGCTCTGCTCCAGGGCGCGCACGGCGGTGGCCTGGCGTACCGTCGCGCCGGCCTTCTCGGCGGCCAGGCGCAGGGCGTCGTCGAAGCCGGGGCGGCGCACCATCACCAGCAGCGGGCCGCGGCGCGCGGTGCGGGCGAAGGCGGCGCGCCCGTCGAGGGTGAACTCGGCGCGCTCGACACGGTCGTCGGCGGGGACCGTGATCCGGTCGGCGACCGCAGCGACCGTGAAGCCGATCAAACCGCCACCGCAGGTCTTGTACCGCGGGTGCACGGCCTTCTCCAGGACGAGCGTGCGCGCACCGCGGCGCGCGGACTCGTAAGCGGCCGAAAGACCGGCCGGCCCGCCGCCGATGATCGCCACATCCCAATCCGCCACATAGAGACCTTAACGGGTGGGTGAGATTGGACTCGTGTGACCAACACATCAGCCGTTCGGGTGACGGATCTGATTCACTTCGCTTATGTCCGTGATCGACCACCTGATTCACGCGAACGAGCGATACGCCGAGACGTTCCCCGGGCCGCGCCCGCTGCGCCCGAAGCTACGCCTCGCCGTCGTCTCGTGCATGGACTCGCGGCTGGATCTGTTCGGCGCGCTGGGCCTGGAGATCGGCGACGCGCACCTGATCCGCAACGCGGGCGGCCTGCCGACCGAGGAGGTGCTGCGCTCCCTCGCGATCAGTCAGCGCAAGCTCGGCACCCGCGAGGTCGTGCTCATCCACCACACCGAGTGCGGCATGGAGGGCTTCGACGACCCGGAGTTCCGCAGGGAGCTGGCGGCGGAGTCGGGCGTCGCACCCGGCTGGAACGTGCCCGGCTTCGTCGACCTGCACGACACCATGCGAAGCTCGATCCGCACCGTGCGCGAGAGCGCGTGGCTGCCGCACCGTCAGGACGTGCGCGGCTTCATCTTCGACGTGGCGACCGCGAAGATCGAAGAGGTCGTCTGATTCGCGATTCGCGATACGACAGGGGTGGCGCCGAGGGATGCGGGGCGTCCTGCGCGGGTAGTTGATACGGCACGATCAAACGCATGCGATACGGGGGGCGACTCAGCCGGATCGAGTTCACCGCGCTGATCGACCAGCAGGCGAACCGCATCCGCGCCAGTGCGACGGCGCTGCCGCTGTACGGGCCGGCCGGGTGGGGCGGCCCCCGCCGCATCGGCGCGTGGGGCTGGGAGGACGAGCGGCTCGCGCACGCCGGGCTGCTGTTCGGCGACCCCGCCGGCGGCCCCTGGGTCGAGGTGATCACGACCGCGGGCCCGCCGATGCCGCTGCTGACCGATCTGCGGATGGCCGGCGCGGGGGAGACCCAGGGCGCCCGGCGCGCCGCCGTGCGGGCACCGCGCGCCGCACCGGCGCCGCAGCGGGCCGGGATCCCCGTCGACGGCGTATCCCACCCGTTCTCCCACTGGCCCGACGAGCCCCTCGGCGAGGCGGAGGGGCGCGGCTGGCTGGCGATCCTGGACGAGGTGCCCGGCCTGCTGCTGCGGGCGTCGGGGCCGGCCCCGGCCGAGCTGATGCTGACCCGCGTCGGCGACGTCGAGCCACACCTGGCCGGCACCCGCGCGCAGCTGCTCGCCGGCTACGACGAGCACGGCACCGGTTAGCGGCCGCCGAGGGCCCTGGCGAAGCATCGTGGCCCGCCCAGCCGGCCGGGAGCCCTCAACCGGCCGCGGTGAGGTCCGTGTGGCCGGCCATCTCGGCCAGGAGGGCGACCAGGCGCTCGGCGGCCGGTTGCGCGGTCCGCCAGGCGGCCACCGTCTCGACCGCGTCGCCCGCGATCGGCACGAACACCACCCCGGTGTCGCGCAGCGTCCGCGCCGACGCGGCCAGGCGGGTCACGCCGACGCCCGCCGCCACCAGGCCCAGCAGATTCGGTACCGTGGCCGCGTGCTGCACCACGCGGGGCGCGAAGCCGGCCGCCGCGAAGTCGCGGTCGTACTTCTCGTGTCAGGGCGGTCACGGCGCCCGCGGCGTGAGGACCCCAGGGGTCGTCGGCGAGCTCCCGCAGTACAACCTCGGATCGGTGGGAAAGACGATGCCCGGCGGGCAGGACCGCGCAGACCGGTTCGCGCGTCAGCGTGCGGGTCGTGAGGTCCGCGACCAGCGGGGGACGGGTGACCTGGGGTGATCGTCCGGTTGGTGCATGCGACGGGGCCGGTCGGCGCACTGCGCGCGCCGACCGGCCCCGGTCCGAGCAAGTGGTGCGAAACGGCTCAGCTGCTGGCCGGGCCGAGCTCGCCGGCGCCGCCGGGGCCCGTGATGCCGCTGTGGAACTCGGTGCCCTTCGCGAACGCGGTGCCGAGCTTCTGCTGCAGCGCGTCGAGCTCGGAGAAGGCGGCCTGGTGCGAGCTCTCGCTGCCCTCGGCGGCGAACACGTGGTCGTCGACCTCGGCGCTGTGGCTGTAGTTGGTGAAGTCGGTCGACTCGTAGTGCACCCCGCCCGGCTGGTCGAACTCGACGTGGCGACCCGTCGAGAAGTCGGTCGACTCCGCCGCGTGGTGATCCTGCTCGTACACGCCGAACTGGCTGTTGTAGTCGGCCTCGGAGCCCTGAGCCTGGTGCAGCTGGTCGAGCTCGGCGCTCTGCTGCCCCGCCTCGTAGTGGCCGTAGTCGGTACCGGTGTCGCCGGTCTCGAAGTCGCTCATGCTGGGTCCTCTCGGGGTTGTGCAGGATGATGGTCTATGCGGTGTCCGGCCTGACACTGATCACGGTATTCGGGGTTATTTGTCCGGGAATCCCCGATCCGTGCCATCGGCCTGACGCGTTGTGCGATCCGATTGCGGGGAGCGTATCGCCGGGCGGGCGGCCGAACTATCCCCGAGATGACACCTGATCAGCCATTTTCCGGCGCCGGACGGCGGCGGTGCATACTCCTGCGGTGCTACGACACTGCTGCGACGGTATGCGCGCGCAACTGGAACTGTCCGACCCGGCCTCCTCGGCCGACGAGGACCCCTGGGACGACCCGGACGTGGTGGTCGTCTATACGTCGAAGTTCGACGAGTACGGTCTGCCGATCCGCGACGGTGGCACGTCGATGGTCGTCATCGGCTTCTGCCCGTGGTGCGGGCAGCGGCTGCCGCAGTCGCGCCGGGACGCCTGGTTCGACGAGATGGACCGGCTTGGCCTCGACCCGTGGGAGGACGAGATCCCCGAGCAGTACCACTCCGACGCCTGGTGGCGCGGGGAGGGCGCCGCGGAGGGCTCGGCGCGCGAACACGTCGAGCCCGAGCGCGTGATCAGCCCCGCCTAGCGGACCAGCTCGACGATCGGGATCTGCCGCTCGACGCCGCGCTGGTGGTCGGCGAAGAAGGGGTACTGCTCGACGATCCGCGCGAACAGCGCGTCACGGTCGGCTCCGGTCGTCGGGCGGGCGTTGGCCTGGTACTCCTCCCCGTCGGTCTCCACGGTCACCGCGGGGTCGGCGGCGAGGTTGTGGTACCAGTCGGGATGCTTCGGCGCCCCGGCGGCGGAGGCGATGACGAGCAGCCGGTCGTCGAGCCGGACGTACATCATCGGCGTCGTGTAGGGCTTGCCGCTGCGTCGCCCGGTCGTGGTGAGCAGCAGCAGCGGCCGGCCATCCAGCCGCCGGCCGCTGGCGCGGAATTCCGCGATGAGCTTGCGGTTGGCTTCGTGCAGGTCACTCGGCACACCGGTCATGAGGCCGACTCTATGCCCAGACGCCGGGCGGCGCCTGCCAAGCGGCTGATCGTCGAGCGCCCGCACCGGGGGACGGCCGCCGGTCGAGCCCCGGCGCGTTGAGCGACACGCCGAGCCTTGAGGACTCTCACCGTCTCGCAACCAACAAGCAACCGAAAGTGACGGCGCCAGCACCTTTAGTAGTCGAATGTTCTTCGTGTCAGCAGGTGGACCGCCTGCACGGGGTCCACCCGGACACGAGGGGGAACCGATGACAACGACCCTTGAGGGTGCCACGCTCAAGGTCCAGTTGGAAGGCCGCGAGCTCGAGGATCTCATCCGCGAGCACCTGCCACTCGTCGGGCATCTGGTCCGCCAGACGCTCGGCCGCCTGCCGGCCCACGTCAGCCGCGAGGATCTGGTCTCCGCGGGCATGGCGGCCCTGGCCGGTGCCGCGAAGACATTCGATCCGAGCCGGGGCATCCCGTTCGGCAGCTTCGCCACGACCCGCATCCGGGGCGCGATCCTCGACGAGCTGCGCGGCCTGGACTGGGCGAGCCGATCGGTGCGGGCCAGGGCGCGGCAGGTGGACGCGATGCAACAGGAGTTGACCGCGGCGCTCGGGCGTACCCCGGTCAACCAGGAACTGGCCGAGGCGCTCGGCGTCAGCGTCGACGAGCTCCAGTCGATCGACGACGACGTCCAGCGCGCCGCCGTGCTGTCACTGCAGGGCTTCGCCGCGGGCAGCGCCGAGGACATGGTGCCCGAGCGGGCCGCCGGCCCCGAGGACCTGATCCTGCACCGGGAGCGGATCGGGTACCTGCACAACGCCGTCGAGGCGCTCCCCGAGCGGCTCGGCAAAGTCGTCAAGGGTTACTTCTTCCAGGAGCGTCCGATGATGGAGATCGCCCACGAGCTCGGAGTCACCGAGTCCCGCGTCTCGCAACTGCGCGCCGAGGCGCTGATGCTGCTGCGCGAGGGCCTCAACACTCAGCTGGACCCGGACCTGGTCTCGGCGAGCGAAAAGCCGGCGGGCTGCGTCGCCCGCAGGCGCGAGGCCTACCACGACAAGATCGCCAACGCCGGCAACCTGAACAGCCGCCTGGCCCGGACCAACCACCACGGCATGCCGTTCCTCCACGCCGGCCGCCACGCCTGAGATTTCACGCGTGTCCCCTGGTAAGTGGGGATTAGGGCCATACGGCCAGTGGGCTATATTTAGCGTCATGCTGAGAAGACTGGCCTTGGTGGAGCCGTGCAAGGCGCAGTATCTGCAGGTTGCGGATGCGCTGCGGGAACAGATCGCGCTCGGGGAGTACGTCGAGGGGCAGGTGCTGCCGTCCGAGGCGGTGCTCCTCGAGTTGCACGCCGTCAGCCTCATGACCATTCGGCGGGCACTGGCGATTCTGCGGGAGGAGGGCCTGATCGCCACGCAGCGCGGGCGGCCGGCCCGGGTGCGGCGGCGCCCCGAACGGCGCTGGTTCGCGCTCGAGGCCGGCAGCCGGCTCATCAGCCGGATGCCCACGTCCGACGAGCGGGTGGGGCTGGGGATCGAGCGCGGCGTCCCCGTGCTCGAGATCCGGCGCGCCGACGGCACGATCGAGACGCTCGACGCGGAGAGCGTCGAGGTGGTCGTACAGCCGCAGCTGCGGGCACAGGTCGTGCGCGGGGTAGCGTCTGGCCGTGCTCATCCTGCTGCCGCCCTCTGAGGGTAAGGCCGACGCCCCGCGTCGGGGAAACCCGCTCGACCTCGACCGGCTCACGCTCCCGGTGTTGCGGGAGGCCCGGCAGGCCGTGCTCGACGACCTCGTGAAGCTCAGCGCCGACCCGGCGGGGGCGATCGAGACGCTCGGGCTCGGTGCCGGCCAGGCCGGCGAGGTCGAGCGGAACGCCCGGCTGGAGACGGCCGCCGCCGTGCCGGCCGGAAAGGTCTACACCGGCGTGCTGTACGACGCGCTCGGCCTCGGCACGCTCGACGCCGCGGCCAAGCGGCGCGCCGGGCGGCAGCTGCTTGTGTTCTCCGGGCTCTGGGGCGTGGTGGGGGTCGGCGACCGTATCCCGCCGTACCGGTGCTCGATCGGCGTCCGGCTGCCCTCGGCCGGGCCGCTCGCGGCGCACTGGCGGCGGGCGCTCGCCGCGCCGCTCGACGAGCTCGCCGGGGACGAGCTCGTGCTGGACCTGCGCTCGTCGGCCTACGCGGCCATGTGGGCGCCGCGCAACGCGGTCACCGTCCGGGTGCTGCACGACGGGAAGATCGTCAGCCACTTCAACAAGGCCACCAAGGGCCGCATCGTGCGCGCGCTGTTGCTGTCCGGCGCCCGGCCGCGCACCGCAGTGCGGCTCACCGAGACACTGCGCGAACTCGGCCATCGAGTCGAGGAACCCCGGCCGGGCCAGCTCGACGTCCACGTGGAGCAGCTCTAGCGAGTCAGGTGCGCCCGATAAGAAGAGAGCGGACGACGGGATTCGAACCCGCGACCCTCACCTTGGCAAGGTGATGCGCTACCAGCTGCGCTACGTCCGCACTGAGCAAATATGTTAGCGCATTCGGCCACGGGGCTCCCCGGCGGGGCCCTCACCCGTTAGCGTGACGCCCGTGAAAGTGCGTGCACTCGCCATCGTCCTGCTGCTCGCGGGGTGCGGCGCGCCGACCGCGACACCGTCCACGTCGCACCCCGCCGCCCAGTCCGGCCTGTCCGGCCAGCCTTCCGCCGCGTCCGCCGCCGCGCAGCCGGCCGAGCTGCGGCTGGCCTTCGCCGGCGACGTGCACTTCATGGAGCGCACCGCGACGCTGCTGAAGAACCCGGCGACCGCGTTCGGCCCGATCGCGTCCACCCTGTCCGACGCCGACCTCACCGTCGTGAACCTCGAGACCGCGATCACGTCGCGGGGCACGCCGGAGCCGAAGACGTACCATTTCCGCACCGAGCCGAAGGCGATCGACGCCCTCAAGGCGGCCGGGATCGACGCCGTGACGATCGGGAACAACCACACCCTCGACTACGGCCGCGTCGGGCTGCTGGACACGCTCGACGCGCTGCACGCCGCCGACTACCCGTACTTCGGCGCCGGGCGCACCGCCGACGACGCCTACGCACCCTGGTACACCACCGTCAAGGGCGTCAGGATCGCGCTGCTCGGCTTCAGCCAGGTCCACGAGCTCGCCTCCACCTGGGCCCCCGGCCCCGACAAGCCGGGCATCGCCATGGCCTTCGACACCAAACGCGCGACCGCCGCCGTCACGGCCGCCCGCGCCCAGGCCGACCTCGTGATCGTCTTCAACCACTGGGGCGAGGAGGGCAACGGCTGCGCCACCGCCGAGCAGAAGACCTTCGCCGCCCAGCTGTCCCGCGCCGGCGCCGACATCATCGTCGGCGCGCACGCGCACACCCTGCAGGGCTCCGGCTGGCTGGGCGGCACGTTCGTGGCGTACGGGATGGGAAACTTCCTGTGGTACGGCACGTCCAAGAGCACCGAGACGGGCGTCCTACGCCTCACGGTCCGCTCCAGGTCCGTGGTGAAGACCGAGTTCCTGCCGGCCGTCGTCTCCGGCACCGGCCAGCCCGTGCTGCTCACCGGCTCCGCCGCCGCAACGCTCAGCCAGCGGTACTCCGGATTGCGCGGCTGCGCCGGCCTGGCCGCCTCACCGAAGTAAAATCGCAGGTCATCTCCCCTCGACGCGCCGAACGCGGATACCGGTTTGGCATGGGGGATGGCGGTCGGCTAGAGTTTCCAACCGTCGCCAGGTACGAGATGGCGGTGCGGACGTAGCGCAGCTGGTAGCGCATCACCTTGCCAAGGTGAGGGTCGCGGGTTCGAATCCCGTCGTCCGCTCGGGTAGTCACCACGGTGGGGTGGCCGAGAGGCGAGGCAACGGCCTGCAAAGCCGTGTACACGGGTTCAAATCCCGTTCCCACCTCGAAGTCGCCATACCATAAGTGTGGCAGCTTGAAGGGCGATTGGCGCAGTGGGAGCGCGCTTCCTTGACACGGAAGAGGTCACTGGTTCAAACCCAGTATCGCCCACCAGCTCAGGGGCCATATTCCATTGAGGAATATGGCCCCTCTTGCTGTCTGCCCGTCTATCTGCGCGTCTATGACTCCGAAACGGTCGCGTCGCTTGCGAAGATTCGATCCATCGCCACCGCGCCGTTGAGGAGCACCGGGCGCAGTTGGTGGCGGTAGACCGCCTCCGTCACCCGCGTGCCGGCGTGCCCGCACAGTTCGGCGATCTCCTCCAGGGACACCCCGTTGTCCGACAGCAGCGACACGAAGCTGTGCCGCAACTCCCGGGGTGTCCACGCCTTCGGGTCAAGCCCTGCCGCCTTGACGACTCGCCGGAACGCGCGCCGGACGTTCGCAGCGTCCAGCTCGGTGCCGACGCGCGACGCGAAGACCAGCCCAGTCTCTTGCCACGCCTTCCCAGCTCGGTCCCGTTCCTCCTCCTGCCGCTTCTGGTGGTCACGAAGTGCGGCCACGCCGCGCACCGGGAGCGCGAGCGTCCGGCGTGACTTCTTGGTCTTCGTGTCGCCGTGCTCGCGAACCGAACGCCATACCTCGATCGACGGTGGCACGGGCGGATCGTCGTCCGGGCGGCCGTCGAGGTTGACGTGATCCCAGGTGAGGGCGCGAAGCTCCTCGGTGCGCGCCCCCACGACCAGCGAAATCACGATGTAGGCGTAGAGCGGCGTACCGTCACCCGCGTTGAGCAGCGCTCGCGCCTGATCGAACGTGAGGGACTTCGACGGACGTCCCTCCTGACCCTTCGGTACGCCGCAGAGCGCGGCGACGTTGCGCTTGACCTTGTCCCGTGCCATGGCCCGGTCGAGTGCCCGACTCAGGCACTCGTGGAGCCTCTGCACGGTGCTGGTGCTCAGCGTCTTGGCCTTCTCGGCGAGCCACTTGTCCACGTCCTCAGCGCTGAGTTCGTGGCGCTTGTTGGGATCGCGGAGCTTGCGGGCGCCAAGATCGGGGATGATGTGCCCCCGGCACAGGTAGCCGTACTTGTCGATCGTGTTCTGTGACCTGCCGGGCAGGCCGTAGGTGAGCCAGTCGTTCACGGCGTCGGCGACGGTGTAGTTGTGCGGCGCGATCGCGAGGCCGTCCTCGTGATCGCGCATGACCTCCTTGAGCTTCTCCCGAGCCTCGGTCTTCGTCTTGCCGCTGCCGCTGCGGTAGATCCGCTTCCCGGCCGGCGTGTAGCCTATGGTCACTTCGGCGATCCACCGCTGCCGCGCTTCGCTCCAGTACAGGGAGCCGTCGCCCTTGCTGCGTCGCTTGGTCATCAGGCTGCCTCCCCCATGCTCTCGCGCTCCAGGAGCGCCACGTAGTCGGCGATGGCTCGCGCGGGGATGAGTCGGGAGGTGCCCTCCTTGACCGACCGAAGCCGGCCGTTGCGCATGAGTTCGTAGATCACGGTCCGGCTCAGGCTGAGGATGGCCATCGCCTCAACCACCCGATAGAGGGCCTTCGTTGGCATCGTGAGCGCTTCTCCCGTGTCGGAGGTGTTCGGGGACGGGTACGCCGGGGCCTTCGGCAACGTGGCTTTGGCGGCCCGTCGCACAGGCCACGGGGCCAAGATCTTACGCATGTCGATGTCTTTCCTAAGTGTCAGTCGGTCTGAAGGGGGTTCAGTAGTGACGTCTGCCAGGGGTAGCCGTCCCAGCCGTCCCAGCCGTCCCATTGCTGGTCAGGGCTGGGACGGCTGTTTTGGTGGGACGGCTGGGGCCGTCCCAGTGGCTACAAGTGGGACGGGTTTTGCCGTCCCACTCAGAAAGCCGTCCCGGGGTTGAGCTGGGCGGGGACGGTTGGGACGGCCGGGACGGCACCTTCGGGGTCGTCCTCGTCGGGGTCCGGGTGGGGGTCGTTCTGGTCGGGGCTGGCGTATCGTTCCCACGCGTCGAGGAAGTCGTTCCGGCGGTAGCCCTTGACCTGCCCGGTGGGGGCGGGAAAGCGGATGTTGACTGAGCGGATGCCGAACTCGCGGAGCATGCCGGCGAGCCGGGCCGCGGTTAGCCCGTTCGGGCCGTCCTCGGTCCATGGCGATTCGGGGTCGGCTTTGAGCAGGTCGAGCAGGTTCGTGGTCGGGATGGCCTGGTGGTCGGCGAACACGGTTCGGCAGTCGTTGAGCAGCCGGATGCGGTCGGATACGGCGTCGTCGTCGTGGGCCTCGGTGAGCAGCCGCGCGGCTTTGCGTGCCCGTGCCGGCCACCCGCGGCCGGCGAGGTCGGCAACGGCGATGAGCGGTTCCCACGTGTCCGCGGCCCGGTCCTCCAGCGGCATCGCCGGTTCGGCCTTCTCCAGGTCGGGGAAGTGCGGCCGGAGCCACGCCGTCAGCTCGTTGCCGAGCATGCGCAGCGGCGGCCCGTCCCGCCGGACCCGGTAGGGGGCGACCTTCTCCCCGGGCGCGCGGCGGCGCATGCGGACGATGACGGCCCGGTCCTCGATTGTGTCGGGCATGGCGCCGATCCCGGCGAGGGCGGCCATGGCGAACGTCTGGATGCGCTCCAGACTGCGCGTGTTGGAGTCCCACCGGATGGTGGGCCGGTTGCGCTGGTGACCGGCGTTGAGCAGCCCGCGCAGATCCTCGTTCGACTCCGCGGCCTTGGCGCCAAAGATCGTGTCGGCCTCATCGATGAGCAGCGTGGGCGGGGCGCCCTCCACGCCGATCGAGCGGTATACGGCCGCGGTTGAGGCGTTGACCGTGATCAGCGGGTTGAACGACACCGCCTCCACCACGTCGAGCAGCCGCGACTTCCCGCACCGCCGTTCCGGTGCCCGGATGACCAGCCGGGGCGCGTGCGCCCACGCGGGTTGCGCGTGGGTGGCCGCGATCCACAGCGCCACCGCGTCGACCGTTTCGGGGGTGGGCAGGATGACGTAGCGGGTGATGGCGTCGTGGAGGGCGTCGAGCAGGTCGGCGCCGCTGCCCTGGTCCGCGTCGTTGGTCGGTGTGGGGTCCGTGGTCGGTGCGGGGTTGACGGTCGTCATGTGGTCACCTGTTTTCCGTGATGAGTCGGCCGATGTGCTCGGCGACGGCGGGGACGACGGCGTTTCCGAGGGCTGCAAGTCGGTCCATCCGGGCGGGAACCCCATCAGCCACTCGACCCACGCCGGGTTCGGCCGGCCACCGATGACGTCGGGCAGGTTCAGCCCGTTCTTGCGCTCCTGGCGCCGTTTCGCGATCGTGGCCGGGCGCAAGGCACCGCGGCGGGCGTCCGCGTTCTTGGGCGTGGGCCAGGACGAACAGTCGGGGTCGTGGGTGTGCGGCGCCCACCTCGCAAGCTCGGACAACGCCGGCGCGGGTGGTGTATCGCATGCGTCGGAGGTCGGTGAGGACGGTGGCGAGGCCGCGGGTGCGGTGGCCGAGCACGTTCTCTCCGATGACATAGGTGGGGCGTAGGTCGGCGATGACGTCGGCCATGGCGGGCCAGAGCCATCGGGGGTCGTCGGCGCCGCGGCGGTGGCCGAGCAGTGATTCGCCCTGGCAGGGGTAGCCGCCAGCGACGACGTCGACTCGTGGACGGGGCTGGGAGCGCCACCAGGCGATGGCAGTACGGACGTCGTCATGGGAGGGGACCTCCGGCCAGTGCTTGTGCAGAACGGCGCGGCAGAACGGATTGATCTCGACGTGGCCGACGATGCGCATCCCGGCCCGTTGCAGGCCGAGAGACAGTCCGCCGATACCGGCGAAGAGTTCGAGGACATTCATGTTCGGCAACCCCTACTACCTGCTTGGACGGGCCGCTGACATGCAAGCCGTTCGGGTGGATGCATCGCCCCGAGGGCTGCGCGGCCCGCGAAGGCCGCTTGATGTCGGTAGCTGCTGGTGATTGACTGCCCCTCGAGGGCGAAAGCGGGTGGTGTCTTGATTCCGGTGGCGGACTTCGATCCTGATCCTGAGATTCCGGAAGAAGCGGAGTTCTGGATGCCGAGCGAGGAAGAATCGGGTGAAGGGCTCGCATATTTCCACGACGTGTGGGATATGCGCGGCATATCGCGAGCGGATGCGGAAGCGGTCGTCGCTCTAGAGCAGAGCATCATTCGCGCATTGGACCTGCTGGCGACGGACGCCGAATCCTTCGAGGAACTCGCCTCGGTGTTGGAGTTCTGCGGGACGGAGTTTCCCCCGGAGGACGATCCAGAGCAGATGGCGATGTTCGATCTGCTGGCCGCGCAGGTGAGCCTCGGCCTGGGCGAGCTGAACGGGCTGGAGATCGGTGTTGCAGGCGTTTCACACGCCCTTTCGGCAATCGGCGGCATCCCGGCGGCGAGTTGCCGGTCACACGCTAAGGACCATTCCTGGTCGGACGCGCCGGTTGTGTACTTCGCGACCGGCAAGCTGCGTGCGGAGTGGTTGCAACCGCTGGTGGAGAGCAGCGGCTGCGGTTTCTGCGTCGATTCCGTGCGTCCGAATCTGCTTGCGATCAGGGCGCGTTCCGTCTTGGACATGAACCGTCTGGCGGCCATGATCCTGTCGCCGGAAGTCGACGGACAGCTTTCCCTGCTCGAATGAGCGTCGCGCCGCCGCCCGCTCCTTCGGGAGCCCGCGCGACTCTCCCGCACGTTGCGGTCGAGGGCGCTCATACCGCCAGCCCTTCCGCCCGGAAGCCGCCCACGATGGCCTTGTGAACATCGCGCGGTGTCTGCTGGGCGTCGCGCCCAACGGCGGTGAGCGCGGCAACGGCGTCGGCGTGGGTGATGGCGCCGGCGGCGACCATGCGGGCCACGCCGCGGGCGGCGCCGTAGAGGGTGGTGCGCCGTTTGCCTTCGGGGGCGGTACGCACCGCCTGTAGGTGCGCGTTGAGGAGTGCGTGAGGGTTTGAGATGCCCGCCGCGCGGCGGAGTGGGTTGGAGCTCGCGGGGGCGGTCACGGTGACCGCCGGTCGGGGTCGGCATGCCGCGGCCAGCCGCCGGGGCATCTCAATGACTGGGTGGTCGTCCAGCGTGCGGTAGGGCTGTCGGGTGATCGGGTGGATCGATGGGGGTGCCACGATGTACCCGCCATCGGCCTTGATGTCGACGCCGGGATGCCCGGGGAGCTTGGCGGCGAGGGTGCCGCCGGGGTGGCGGTAGTACAGGTGCCAGCCCCCGCCGCCGCTGGCCACGCACCGGGTGCGCGGCATCAGCACCGGGTCGAGCGCTCCGCCGTTGCGTGGGTCGATGTCGAGCACCGCCAGCGCGGACACCACGCCCGTGCGGATGGCCAGCAGCCCGCCCGGGTGGAGGGTGCACATGGCCTGGATTCGGTCCGGGTCGAGGGTGGCGGCGTAGAAGCCGTGGCAGGTCAGGTGCGGGCATGCTTGCGGGTCGTGGGCCGGTCGGCCCGACTTGGGTGGCTGGCAGTCGGGGCAGTTGGCGATGGGCCGTTTGGTGCGACCGAGCAGGAACACGGGCCAGCCCTGCTCAGCGGTGGCCAACGCGTTGCGAAGCAACGCCGGGAAATGGGCACGAAGTGCCATTCTGGGGTTCCTCCAGCAGTTCTCAGGCGGTGCGTCGGTAGGCGTCGAGGCTGATCACGTCTTGGCCGCTCGCCGCTGTGGTGAGGTGCCGGGTCACGGTTGCCCGTGGGGCGGCCACGGCGATGCGCAGGTACAGCCGGTGCCGGCCGCGGTCCTCGCCGGATAGCGCGATCCGCTTCGGGTGGTCGTCCGGGTCGGCGGGTAGCACGTGCCGGCCGGTGGCGGTGAGCGCGGCTACCGCGGCGTCGAGCTGGTCGGGCGTGCCGATCAGCCACACCTCAAGTTCGGGCATGATGGTGTCCTCCTGCGAGGGCTGTGCAGATGGCTTGCGCGGGGAGGGCGGGGCACGGCCGAGGGTTCCTAGGCCGCTGGGGCCGTGCCCCGCGCGGGGCTAGAACGGCGGCTCGTCGTCAAACCGGGACGTGTCCGGGTCGCTCGAGAAGCCGCCGCCGGTCGGGCGGCTACGCGACGCGGACGCCCACGCGTCGTCATCGGCGGCCGGGCCGTTGCCGCCGGTGGTGCGGGCGAGCTTCTGGACCTTCGCGGTGGCGTAGCGCAGCGACGGGCCGACCTCGTCCACGTCCAGCTCGAACACGGTGCGCTTCTGCTCGTTCTTGTCGGTGAACGTGCGGGCCTTCAGCCGCCCGGACACGATCACCCGCGCCCCGCGGGTCAGCGACTCGGCGACGTTCTCCGCCGCCTGGCGCCAGACCGTGCAGGACAGGAACAGCGGCTCTCCGTCCTTCCACTCGTTGGTGGTCTTGTCCATGAAGCGCGGGGTGGAGGCCACCCGGAACTTCGCCACGGCCGCGCCGGACGGCGTGAACCGCAACTCCGGGTCGTCGGTCAGGTTCCCGATCAACGTGATGGTGGTGTCGTTGGCCACGACGATCGTCCTTTCAGGACAGTGAGGTGAACTGAGATCGGTTGTGCCGCAACACGTTCAGCGGCGGCTTAGCGCGGTTAGTAGAGGTCTTCACCTTGGGCGTAGGGGCGGCCGGTCACGGTGATGAACGCGTAGAGTCCGCGCACGGTGGGGTGGTTCGAGTTGGTGAAGTCGGCGCGGTTGATCGTGGCGAGCCGGACCGGGTTGCGTCCCTGCTGGGTTCCGCTCCTGCCGACCTCCATGAGGCCCTGTTCGTCCAGGTGGTAGAGCGTGTCGAGGCTGATGTCAGCGGTGCGCAGGTGGCGCAGTGGAACACCGACGCTGCGGTAACTGTCCAGGTAGCGCAGCACCCGGTATTGCGGGTAGAGCCCCGTCAGGACGTGCCGCTGTACGGAGCCGGTGAGCCGGACGGAGCAGCCGGGCTCGATCCGCTCGTGGCGGAACCTGAGCCGTTGGGGCCGTCCGTCGTAGCTTCCGGCGATCAGCCGCCGGTCTTCCAGGTCGGTGACCTCGTCGGCGGAAGCGTCGCTGGCGGACATCCACGAGTACACGTCGGTGATCGGGGCGCCGCGTAGGGCGGCACGAATGAGCAGGTGCCACTGTGCCGGGGTCAGCCGGATGAGATTGGACATCGGTGGGCTCCTAGCGGTAGCTGCGTCCGCGGCTGGTCAGGGTGACCTGCGCGGTGGCGCGCAGGTGCGAGGGGAGGGCGGCCAGGGGCATCGGTTCGCGGTGGCTCGGGTGGTGAGCGGCGATAAGGCCGGCAGCGCTGAGCGCGTTGAGGTCATCCATAGAGGCCACGGCGTCGCTGGCGCATTTGGCCGCGGGCAGACCACTTGTGTTGTAGGCCAGATGCACGATGACGCGCCGGAAGGGGTCGAGCAGTTTGTTGGCGACGCGACCGTCCGGGGTGATCCGGATGTACCAGGTCGACAGGAGGCGCAACCCTTCTCGGTCCAGCGGCTTGCCGCGGCCGATGTCGTGGACGATGTATCCGAGGTCGGACAGGTCGAGCAGGTCTTCATCGGTGGCAGAGCTGCGGCGACGCAGTTCGGGCAGGTTCAGCAACGGGTCACGGCCGAGCAGGAGCAGCACGGTCCATTGCTCGGGGTTGAGCCGTAGCGGGTTCACAGCGAGGGTCCTTTCGTGAGGTGCGCGCGATGGTGCGGTTCGGTGGGTTTCGGCCATCAACTCAGCGGATGAGGAATGACGCCCCGAGCAGTGCGGCGACAGCCGTGATGGCGAGGTACGGGATGGGGTTGCGGTGGCCGGCGGCGCGGCGGCGGACGCCCGCGCCGGTGACGGTTTCGATGCCGAGCCACAGCAGCAGCGCGGCGGCGACGGCGAGCGCGGCGATGCGCAGCGCGGCCGGCAGGCCGGTGCGCTCGGCGAGCCAGGCGGCGCCGAACCCTGCGGCGGTGAGCAGCGCGGCGGCGGCGGCCCACGGGGCGGCGGTGCGCGCCGCGTGTGCGGCGACGTACCAGGGGTAGAGGCGCCGCCCGAACTGGCGGGCGGCGGCCCGGCGTGCTTCGTCGTGGAACCAGCCCATGACCGGTCAGCCCTTCACGTCGAACTTGCGGCCGCCGTTGAGCTGGGGCGGGTTGAGGATGAGCGATTCGTAGGCGAACCAGGTGTCCTTCATCGACCGGGCCGCTTCGGTCTGCAGGGCGGCGGCGCGGACGAGGTGGCGTGTGATGCGCTTGGCCACGGCGCGGCTGTCGAGTCCGAGCAGCAGTGGGTTGCCGGGCACGGTGCGCAGCAGCACGTTGAGTTCGGCGGCGGTGATGGCCAGCCGGTCGGCGGCGACGTTGAACACCTGCCGCCCGGACTCGCACATCTGGCGCAGTTCGGAGGTGGAGTAGACGCCTTGAAGGTCGTCGATGCCAGCCACGGTGTGACTCCCTCTGGTCGGTGACGGTGCGTAGATAGCGGGTGGTGTGCGGGGACGGTGTGCGCACGGGGTGCGTGGGTGTGCGCACACCGTGCGCACGGTCGGGTTTCTTAAGGGGATTTCGGGTGTGCGCACACCCGTGGTGTGCGCACACGTGCGTCACGCAGCGTGAGACGCACCGGCCGCGGCGAGGGTGTGGACCTTGTACGTGCCGTCCGTCTCGCCGCGGGTCAGGCCGAGGCCGGGCGGGGCGATCAGGGCGCCATCGGCGACCTGCGACAGCCGCCGCGACACCCACGTGCGGGAGCGATACGGGTAGCGGGCCACGATCTCCGCGACCGTAACGCTGGTGCGGCCTTCGGCGGCGAACTGCCGGATGACCGTGTCGAACGCCGCTTCGGCCTGCTCCTGCGTCGCGGCGTCGGGCTTGCCACCGCCGAAGGCGAGATCCGGGCCGGTGAGGGCGGGCAGCGCCTCAGCGGGGCTGCTGTCAGCCGCAGCGGCGGACAGCGGTTCGGCGTGGCGAGGGAAACGGGCGGCGATCTCGGCGGCCACGTCGGCGGCGGCGTCGGCCAGGTCGGCGGCTACGCCGTCGTCGTCGGTGTCGTCGGGAGCGTCGAACGCGGGCAGGTCGTAGGGGGTGGCCGGGTTGGGCATGGTGGCCTCCACAGCGGTGGGCCGAGTGACCGCACCGGCGGCCGGCGCGGCGGCGGTGGTGGGGGTGGGCCGGCAGGCGTTGTATGCCTCGCCGAGGGCGTCACGCGACGCCGGGTCGAGCCGGGCGCGGACGTGGGCGTACTGGGCGACCACGGCCGAGATCTCCTCGTCGCTGGCGTAGAACGCCCGCGCGGGCACCGGGTAGCGCTCCTGCTCCACCCCCGGGGTCTCCAGGTAGAAGTAGCCCTGCCGGGTGGCCTTCCACGCCTCGGGGTGCGCCCCGGCGGCGATGGTGGCATCCGACAGCGCGAACTGCGCGCTGTAGTCGTCGCCAGTGCCGAAGCAGAACGCGGCGCCGATGTTGTACCGGGCCGTGGTCGGCATCGAGGCGTGGTCGGCACGCTGCAACGACACCGAGATCGACACACCGACCGACAGCGCCTTGCCGCACAGCCACACGAACTCATCCGAGCCGATGTACTCGTCGGCCTCTTCCAAATGGACGATCACGTACGGCATGCGCAGGGCCGCATCGTCGTAGCAGGCCGGTTCCCACTGCCGGTAGCCGTGCTGGCCGAGCAGGTTCGCCCGGACCTTGACCAGGTTCTTCAAGCCCTTGAACAGGGCACGGGTCTTCGGCACCGTGTCCGCGTACAGCTCCAAACCTGCGCGGATCGGGCCAGCGGTCTGCTCACCCTTGGTGGCGTCGGCCCAGATGACCACGACGTTGCGCCGGGTCATCACCTCGCCACCCATGTTGATCAGCGCGGCGACGGTCTTGCCGGACCGGGTGATACCCATGTACATGACGTTCGTCGGCGGCCGGGAGGTCTTCTTCGACACCGCCGCCGGCAGCCAGAACAGCACCGGCTCTTCGTCCTCGTACAACCCGGACCGCAGCGGCTCGGTGATGCAGCCGCCCGGGGCAGACGGGCCGGGCCACGGGATCGTCTCCTTCAGCACGTCCTCGGTGACCAGCACGAGCTTGGAACGGCCGGCGTTGTCCGGGTCCGGGACGACCCGCGACCGGCCGGGCGGCGCACCGGCCGCGCCCTCGAGCGCGGGCAGCGCCTGCTGCGCGTTGCGGACGGTCTCCCCCGGGCCGTGGTGCAGGTTGACCTCCACCCGCGCGCCGAGCTGCTTGGGCTTGCCCAGCCGGGTCTTGGCCATGCCCAGCACCTCGCCCCACGACTCGTCGTTGGCGTCGCCACCCTCGCGGGTGTCGGAGCGCAGCGCGTCGAACCGGCGCAGGTTCCACGACGCAGCCAGGACCGCACCCGCGCCGAGCACGATGTCCAGCCACGGCCGGGGAAGACCGGCAATCATCGTGCCGGTCGCAGCGGCACCAGCAGCGCCGACCGTGACCGCGGTGTGCCACCGGATGATCGCCTCACGACCGGCCTTCTTGGAGATGGCCCAGGACAACCCGGTCAACCCGGCCGTAGCAGCCGACATGCCCAGCGCCGCCAGGGGCGTGACGACCGGGTCGCCACCCCACGAGTGGTGCGCCGCCATGCTGGCGGCCGGGACCGCGCACGCCAGGATCCACGGCGGCAGAAACGGGATCGCCCGGACCTGCAACGACCGGGTGTCGCGCTGCGACTCCTGCACAGCGCGGGGAGAAGCCTTTCGAGACATCAGCGCTCCTGAAGGTCAAGCAGGGGGGTTAAGACAGGTCGATGAGGCCGCGGCCGGCGGGCGTCAGCGCGCAGAAGTACTCCTCCCGCGCGGTCGTCAGCGCCGCCGGCGCGTCGCTCGTGGACAGCGGGGTCATGCCGAACCGGCCGTGGGTCAACGTGACCAAGCCGGCGTCGATGACCACGCCGAGGTCGCAGAAGTCCACCTGCGCCGCGGCCAGCACCGCGGCCACCGATGGGCGATGACGGTGCGCGATCGCGTGCAGCACCTTGTTGTGCGGATTGGCCCGCACCCACCGCACGCCGGGCGGGGTCAGCGACAGCCGCACCCAGTTCAGCTCGCCGGCCACCAGGTCCACCGCCCGCACCGGCGCGTCGGTGTCCACCCGGACCGCCCGCAACATGCCGAGGTCGACCTGTTCGGCCAGGTCAGCGACGTCGGCGTCAGCCCAATCGAGCAGAAACGAGGCGATCCGCGGCTCACGCAACTGCATCCGCAGGTACACCAGATTCAGCAGCCGCCACTGCGGCCGCGGGGTCATGTAGGCCGTGAACATCACCGCTCGCCCCCGTCCCGGGGCCGCAGCACCCGGGCGGAGTCCCACCGAGCGTTGACAGCGATCAGCGCGACGAACACGGCGGCGGCACCGCCGAACAGCAGCACCGCAACCGGCGAGTGCAGCAACCGCGCGGTCACCACACCGGCGAGCGCGAGCACCGCGCCGGGGAACCGCAGACGCACCAGCCGGGCCGGAACACGCCGGACGGCGGCGGCCGGCTGGTCGATGCCCGCGTCGAGGCCGGCGAGGATCTCGGCATGCACCGCGGCCAGCGCGGCGACCTCGGCATCGGTGAAGAGTGGGCGGGTTGTCATGATGGGTGTCTCCTGCCATCTGCTGGATGGTGGTGAGGGCCGGTGCGCGGCCACGGTTTCCAGGCCAGAGGGCCGCGCACCGGGCGGGGCTACTTGTGGGTGCGGATCAGGTGCGCCAGCGCGGCACCCATGCCCAGCACCGCCACGGGCAGGCAGGACACGGCGGTAGTGATCCACCACGGGGCACTGGTGATCCCGGCCGCGGTCATCAGGTGGTAGGCGACCTGCCCGGCCGCGCCGAACATCAGCGACCCGATCGCGGACCACCGGGCGAACCGACGAACCGGTACCGGATAGCCGCCGGACAGCCACACCGACAGGGCATAAGCGGCGTAGGTCTCCACACCGATCGGCAGCGTGATCGCCGTGTTCAGCGACACACCGCCCGCGATACCGGGGAGCGGGTGGACCACCCCGAACCCGGTCAGCTCACCGAGTCCGACCCACCCGGACCAGATGGCCACGAACGCGGGCAGCGCCAGCACCCACACCTGCCAGGAACGCACCTTGCCCGCCGCGTGCGGCGCCTCAGTAGCCCCGGCGTCCGTGATCGTGGTGTCCAGGTCTGCGACACCCGTGACCTGCGGCGTGACCTCCGGTAGTACGGCGGCCGGCGCGGCGTCGAGCACGGCCGGGACGTCGAAAGTGTCGGCGGCCGGCTCCAGGTCCGTTGTGGCGGCGACAGGGACGACCGGCGGGACGGTGGTGAAGTCCGTGTGCAGGTGCCCGAGCAGCGCCTTGGCCTTGTCCGGGCCCACCTTGAACTCCTTCATGACCCGGTTCCGCGAAGGGGGCTCGCCCAGATCCTCGGCGAGCGCGCGGACACGCGGCAGGAGGGTCTCCACGGTGGCCGGGTAGGCGCTGCGGACAGTCGACGTGCTCATGCGGCCACCACCGCATCCGGCGCCGGAACCCGCGTGTAGACCGTCACCTCGAGGCCGTCACCACGGGCGCCGCTCTCGACCGGGGTGCGGTGGTGGTAGGAGCCGTTCGACAGGGGCATGGTCGAGGCGTCCAGGCCGAGCACCGCGAACGCCAGCGCGTCGACCGCGGCGATCCGCTCGGCCGGCGTGCCGTCATGCTGGCACACCTGGATGTCAACCGACACCCACAGGTCCGGCATCCGCTCGAACGGCGGCAACGCCGCCAACTCGTCCGCCAACGCGTGCAGCGCGGCGGCCACGTCGCAGGGGTAGTTGAAGTAGCTCATGGATTCAGCCCTCCGGGGCGCAGTCCAGGCACTCGCCGAGCGAGCGCGGGATGAAGTACGGCTTCGCTTCGCCGCACGTCGAGCAGGTACGCCGGGCCAGCAGCGCCCGGCCGACCGCGCGTAGCTGCGCGGCACTCGCGGTGCGCTTGGGCCGCGCGAGGTCAAGGCGGTACAGGTAGGCGACGCGCTCACCGCCAACACCACGCCACAGAACTTGGCCGGCCACCGGCTGACCACCGGGGCGCAGCCCGCGGGCACGCAGTTGACGCCGGGTGGCGTAGCCGTCCGGGGCGCCCTTCCACCACCACGTCGGGACGCCGTAGCGCTCCCCATCCGGGTCGTGGTACCGGGCGCGGATGCGGCTCACGGCCGCTCTCACGCCGCGTAGGTCGACGGAACGATGCGGTTGTGCAGCTTCTGCAGCTCACGACGCACGAGGGCCTCAGCGCGGCGCATCCGGCGCCAGTCCAGCGCGGACGGCTCCGGGTCGGCCAAGATGAGCCTGATCTCGGCGTCGAGCAACAGCACCTCGGCCTCAATCAGCGGTCTCTCGACCTCGATCGCGGCGAGGTCCTCGGGACTCGGGCCGTCGGTCGAATCACGTTCGTTGATCACGGTCTCTCCTGTGAGATCGAGAAGTGCGCCCGGCCGGAAGTGCATCCGGCTGGGCGGAAAGCGTTGTGTGGTGCCCGTTTCAGCGCGGGCGGTCTTGCGTGCATGGACCGAAAGCCATGCGTGGCAACCTTTTCCGGGTCAAGCCCGAGGGAGGCGCAGCCCATATAGTTGTCAAAGAGCCTGGACACAGCGATCTGACACAGGCGCGCCGAAGCCTTCCTGCCGATCCACCAGTCCGGTGCTGCAGTTCAGAGATGCGATTCTCTGTTGCGCAACACGCTAGCGGAACGCCAGTGTGTTGCGCAAGCCTGTTGCGGTATGGTTTGGTCCGTGACCGACGTACGAGACGCGCTAACGACCGCTACCAGGCGGTACAAGACCACCGAGGCCAACCACGAACAGGCTCGCCAGCAGGCCATCGCCGCGGTTGTAGCGGCACTTCAGGCTGGCGTTAGCCCCACCGAGGTCGAGCGGCTGTCGCCCTTCACTGGCGCCTACATCCGCAAGGTCGCCCGTGACCACGGCATCCCGCCCGCCCCACCTGGTCCGAAGCGGTCGGCCGGCGCCTCGTAGCGCCGTTCCCGACGCCTCAACTTGCCGGAGTTCGTCATGCGTCAAGCACATCAGCCGGGCGGCGGACATTGAACGCCTGCAATTCGGCCACGGCTCGCCAGCGGGTAGGCATCTGCTAGGCATCCGGCGTCACATCGGACAGATCGACACTCGCGGGGAGGTACCAAGTGCCGTCGAGCGCGGCAGACGCAACGCCCAACCTCGTGCTGTACAACCTGCGTGAGGGCGCCGGCGAAACACAGCAGGACGTCGCCGACGCGCTGAACGACCTGGGCGCGAAACACGGTAGGGCAATCGCCATCACGGCCAACCAGGTCAGCCGCTGGGAGCGCGGCATCACCGGAGCGACACCCTTCTACCGCAAGCTACTCGCCGAGCACTTCGGCGTGTCCGTCGCGGAACTCGGCCTCAGCAGGCCGCGTGTCGCCAGCCCATCACGCCCCGAGCCTGCGGACGTCTTTGCGATCCGCACCGACGACCGCGCACCCGGCATGCCGCGGCGCGTCCTCGACAGCCAGGACCAGTGGCGCGCAACCCGCCGGGCACTCAACGCCCACCGAGTCGCGCTCGCAAGGGAGGCCGCCCGCCTCTACGACGAGCCCCTCCGCATCGGCGCCACGGGCCTCATCGCGCCGCCGAACTGGATACCGACCACGCCGATGGATCTCGCCGCGTTGGGCATCGCTCTCGACGCGCCAGCCGCGGAGCCCGTCGTGACCGGGACCGAGGACGCCAGCGCCGCAACCCGGCCGCTGGCAAGCGAGGAACGCCGGTATGCGAGGTACAGCCAGGCAATCCGGGACGTCGACCATCCGCGGCTGTTCGAGAACCGGATCGCGTGGCGCCTGACCAGCGTGGACTGGGACCGCGCCGACACCGCGCTGAGGTTCGGCATGTCGACGTACTTCGGCATGGTCGACACGGCCGAGGCACTCGCACACGAGATGGCCGCGCAGCACGTCACCGGCGAAGGCGGCCGGATCGCGCCCGCGTCCTGGCGCGGCCTGACGTTCCGCAAGCACCTCGGCGACCCGTTCGACCTCGCCCGCCGCGGCCTGGTCGCGTCGACCGACACGCTCACCATTCGAGCCGACGCGGACGGCGCAACCTTCGTCCTGCACAACCGCAGTGCGGGCAACGTCGCCGTGGCCGGCGGGATGCTGCACATCATGCCGGCTGGCGTGTTCCAGCCCTCCAGCATCCTGCCCGCCGCCCAGGCCGCCGACTTCGACCTGTGGCGCAACATCATGCGCGAGTACAGCGAAGAATTCCTCGGCAACGCCGAACACGGCGGCGACGGCAACCCGGCCGACTACGCCGCCGAGCCGCTCGCCTCGTTCGAGGCCGCCCGCGCCGCCGGACACATCCGGGTGTACTGCCTCGGCGTCGCACTCGACGCGCTCACCCTCTACGGCGAACTGCTCACTGTCGCGGTCTACGACGGCGAGACGTACGACCGGCTATTCGCCGACATGGTCGACAGCAACGACGAAGGCGTCGTGGTGAAGACTGGCAAGGTTCAGCCGACGTCGGCCCTGCCGTTCACCCGGCACGTGCTAGATGAGCTGATCAGCGGCGGTCGGCTGGCGCCGGCCGCGGCAGGATGTCTTGAACTGGCCTGGCAGCACCGCCACACCATCCTTGGGAGGAACTGACGTGCGGGTACTGGTCACCGGCGGACTCGGCTACCTCGGGCATGCCGTCACGCTCGAACTCCAGGCCGCGGGGCACAACGTCACCGTCATGACGCGCGGCCGGGCCGACGCCAAGCCCCCGGCGAGCGCCGAGCTGGCCGTGGGCGATATTCGGGACCGTGAGCGGGTCGCCGAGATCGTGCAGGCGGAGCAGTTCGACGGCGTATGCCATCTCGCCGCGGTCACGCAGGGCCGCGAGTCGTTCGCCGATCCCCTCACCTACTGGGACGTCAACACCGGCGGCACGCTCAACCTGCTTCTGGCCATTGACGCGGTCAAGCACGAACGGCCGCCCGCCCGGTTCGTCTTCGCCTCATCGCACGTGGTCTACGGCGCCAGCTACGAGGGCGCACTGACCGAGGATCTGGCGCCACGGCCCAACAGCCCGTACGGCGCGTCCAAAGCCGCCGCCGAAGACCTCGTGCGGGCCTACGCCGCCACCGGGGCGATCGGTGCCGTCACCCTGCGCTGCTTCAACCTCGCCGGTGCGGTCGGCGGCCTCGGCGATACGGACACCGCCCGGATCATCCCCAACGTCTTCCGGGCCATTACCGGTCAACTGGAGCACGTGACGCTCAACGGCACCGGATCGGCGGTGCGCGACTTCGTCCACGTCCGGGATGCCGCCTCGGCCGTCCTGAGCGCGCTCAACGCGACGCGCGCTGGGGAGAGCCAGAACTACAACATCGCCAGCGGCCACGGCGTCAGCGTCGCGGAGATCATCGAGGCCGCCGAGGCCACAGCAGGCCGGGCAGTGCCGGTCCGGAGAAACCCTCCGCAGCCGGAAGCTCAGCACCTCGTCGCTGACGTCACACTCGCCGCCCGCGATCTCGGCTGGACACCGAGCCACTCGTCGCTGAGCGAGATCATCACCGATGCATGGAGTGCGTGGGCGTAGGCGTCCCTGCCGTCCCTCAATCACATGCCTCGCGGCGGGGCAACTGCCCTGCCCGCCTGGCTAATAGTCACTGCCCCTCTACTCGTGCTGCAGGTAGAACCGCTCGACGGCATCCATGACCAGGTCAGCGGGGTCCTCGTCACGCTCTTTCATGTACAGCATCTCCTTGAGGTGGTCTTTCGTCAGAAACAAGATCACCTTCCGATCCTGTGAGTAGATCGTGTTCCGCTTGATGTGGGCCGAATTGTTTGGGAGCTTGTTTACGACCATAAGCGCTAGGTCGCCCATCGGGTCGCTCAGGTAGTTTCGCGTTTGGTTGACCTCATCCTTCCCGACGTCTTCTCTGTCGTAGTTCTTGAACTCCACGAGGATCATCCGCGCGCGAAGCTCGGACAACAGATGGCCCCAGTGATTGGGGACGCCATGATTTCGATTGGGAAAGACCGCATCTCGCCGGTCGATACCGGAGTACGTGCGAGGCTGGATTAGGGGGGCGACGAGCGGAGGCACGAAGAGGAACTGTAGGATTTCAAGAGCAACCTCCTCAAACCGCCGCCATCCGGGCCTTCCGGCTGGACAACGGTCGAGCTCCTGACGTAGCCGTTCCGCCGCGTTTATCTCACTCGGCATGGATGCGCGCATTCACAAAGAAGTGGTCGATCAACTCGGGGTGCCCGAGCACCATCTGCTTTAGCTCAACCCCGTCGATCACCCTAATAGTAACGCCCACGCGTTGCGCAGATTCCACGAGCTGCTCGGCTGCCAACGAGGTTATCTGGGTGCTAGTGATCAAGAGTCCGCGAGCCCCTGCCCGTTTTCTCAGGACACTAAAAGCCATTCTATGGACCACGTCCACTGACAGGCGTCCCTGAGAGTAGTGCCTGACCTCAGCCAGCCAGACCTGGTCGTCCTTGGATACGACAAAGTCATAGCCAACATCGCCCATACCGCCGACGGCTTCGACGCTGAAGCCCTCCAGTGTCAGAACTTCGCCAACCAAACGCTCGAAGTCGCGATGGCTCAACGACTTGAAGTCAACGGCCCGGTCCCCACGGAGACGCGCAATGAGCCGGGGAACGCCCAAGGCTCCATCCCGGCTTAGGTCGACGACTACGCGGTCCCTGAATGCCTCGGGCAGCGGGCAAGGCTCCAGTAGCACCGGGACAATGCCTATCTTTCGTCGGCGCGCCTCCAAGGCCAGTGCCTTCGCAGTCTCGGCCTGGCCCCATGGGCTCGCCAACGCATCCGCAGAGAGGAGAACAACCACCGTATCTCCAGGCTTGAGCGGTGCCAGCAAGCTGGCATCAAGTGGTTGAGGTACGGGGTCCGCCCAGTTCAGTCGGACGTTGAACTCTCCGGGCAGTCCCCGTGCAATCAGTGCGGCGGCGGAGGCGTCACTATCGCTGTAACTGATGTAGACGCTCGGATGGCCCTGTTCTGAGGAGGGATCGGTCACAGGCCCAATCTATGTGGGCTCTACGAAGTTAGCGGGGGTCGAGATGCCCGCGGGCTTTGCGGGTGGTGGCGGTTCGGGTTCGTAGCCGCTGGTTGACGGGATTACGGAAGC
>NZ_JBEPDB010000013.1:0-143309 GCF_040300025.1 Dactylosporangium sp. NPDC000555
GCCCCCAGCTAGACTACTGGGTTGATAGGCCGGAGGTGGAAGCCTGGTAACAGGTTTGAGCTGACCGGTACTAATAGGCCGAGGACTTGACTACTACACAAGCTTGAAAGAAGTTTTTGCATCCACTGTGTGATTCTGAACCAATACCGTTCGCACCCTGCCATGAAGTGTGGTGGGTGTGCGGGGTTGATAGGTTCATAGTGTTTCGGTGGCCATAGCGGAGGGGAAACGCCCGGTCCCATTCCGAACCCGGAAGCTAAGCCCTCCAGCGCCGATGGTACTGCACCCGAGAGAGTGTGGGAGAGTAGGACGCCGCCGGACAATCTTTCGATCGAGGGTCGCCCATTGGGCGACCCTCGACTCGTTTCACCGGGTCGAGCGCAGGTGGCGCACCCCGGTCGGGAAGGATGAAGTCGTGAACGCAACGCCACACGACGGCAAGGGCCAGGACGGCAACGGCAACAGCGGCCCGCGGCGGCCGCACAGGGACTCCGGGCCGGCTCGTGGTCGCGATGATCGCGGTCGTGACGATCGGCCCAGGGGCGGTTTCCGCGACGGAGGCGCTCCGCGCGGTGATTCGCGGGGCGATGGGCCCGAGCGCGGCGGGGCCGGCGACTACCGGGGTGGTTCCTCTGGCGCCCCGCGGGACCGTGATGGTGGCTTCCGCGAGCGCAGCGGCGGCTTCCGTGACCGTGACGGGAGCTCTCGCGACCGCGATGGCGGTCACCGCGATCGCGACGGCGGTTACCGGGGCCGCGAAGGTGGTTACCGGGGCCGCGACGGCGGCTACCGTGACGGCGGCTCGCGCGATCGCGACCGTGACGGCGGGACTCGCGGGGACCGGCCGTCCGGGTACCGGGACCGTGATGGTGGGTCGCGTGGTGAGCGGCCGTCGTCGGGGTTCCGCGAGCGTGACGGTGGCTTCCGTGACCGGGATCGCGAGGGCGGGTTCCGCGGCCGTGACCGCGATGGTGGCTTCCGCGATCGTGACGGTGGGCCTCGCGGTGATCGGCCGTCCGGTGGGTTCCGCGATCGTGATGGTGGGCCGCGTGGTGATCGGCCGTCCGGTGGGTTCCGCGATCGTGATGGTGGGCCTCGCGGTGATCGGCCGTCCGGTGGGTTCCGTGACCGTGATGGTGGGCCCCGCGGTGATCGGCCGTCCGGTGGGTTCCGCGATCGCGATGGCGGGCCGCGCGGTGATCGGCCGTCCGGTGGGTTCCGTGACCGTGATGGCGGGCCGCGTGGGGACCGGCCGTCGGGCTTCCGCGATCGCGATGGTGGGCCGCGTGGGGACCGGCCGTCGGGCTTCCGCGATCGCGATGGCGGGCCTCGCGGTGATCGGCCGTCGGGCTTCCGCGATCGCGATGGCGGGTCCCGTGGTGATCGGCCGTCCAGTGGGTTCCGCGACCGCGACGGTGGGCCGCGCGGGGACCGGCCGTCCGGTGGGTTCCGCGACCGCGATGGCGGGCCGCGCGGGGACCGGCCGTCGGGCTTCCGCGATCGCGACGGTGGGCCGCGCGGGGACCGGCCGTCCGGTGGGTTCCGTGACCGTGATGGCGGGCCTCGTGGTGATCGGCCGTCCGGGTACCGCGACCGTGATGGCGGGCGCGACCGCGACAGTGGGTTCCGCGACCGGGGCGGGAATCGGCCCGGGTATCGGGACCGGGGCGGGGACACGCGCCCCGGTGGGTTCCGCGACCGGGACGCCGGCGGGCGCGATGGCGGGTTCCAGCGCGGTGAGGGGCTGCGGCGCACCGACGCCGGTGGGTACCGGCCGCGGACGAGTGACCCCGGGTTCGCCAGCAGCGACGAAGCGGGCGAGGAGACCGTCAGCCGGGTCGCCGATCCGGTGCTCGCGGAGGACATCGACGCCTCGGAGCTCGACCGGGAGGTCCGGGCGGAGCTGAGCTCACTCGCGCGGCCTGTGGCCGAGGAGGTCGCTCGTCGGCTCGTCGCGACGGGGCAGCTGATCGACGAGGACCCCGAGCTGGCGCTGGCGCATGCGCTCGTGGCGCGGCGGAAGGCGTCCCGGATCGCGGTGGTGCGCGAGGCGGCGGGGCTCGCGGCGTACCACGCCGGGGAGTGGCAGACGGCGCTTGGAGAGCTGCGGACGTACCACCGGATGAGCGGGCGGCAGACGCACATCGCGGTCATCGCGGACTGCGAGCGGGGGCTCGGCCGGCCGGAGAAGGCGATCGACCTGTTCCGGACCGCGGACCGGGAGCGGCTGTCGGCCGAGGAGATCGTGGAGTTGCTCATCGTCGCCGCGGGGGCCCGCGGGGACATGGGGCAGCACGACGCGGCCGTCGCGATGCTGCAGGTGCGGGAGCTCACTTCAGCTCCGGAGGCGCCCTGGGCCGCGCGGTTGCGGTACGCGTACGCCGATGCGCTGCTGCGTGCCGGGCGGCGGGAAGAGGCGCGGGAGTGGTTCGCCCGGGCCGCGGACCTGGACGAGGACCTGCGCACCGACGCGGCGGAGCGGCTGCTGGAGCTGGACGGGATCACGCTCGACGGGGACGCCGACGAGTCCGACGAGCAGGACGGCCAGGACGAACCGGCCGCCCGGGCGGCGGACGACGAGGACGACCGCGACGACGATGACGACGTAGACGACGATGACGACTACGACGAGGCAGACGACGTAGACGACGAGGACGACGACTACGACGACGACGAAGAAGACGACGACGAGGACGACGAAGACCAAGACGACTACGACGACGAAGATGACTACGACGACGAGGACGACGAGGACGACGACCTCGGCGACGACGAAGAAGACGACGTAGACGACGAGCGCGACGGGGACGCCGACGAGCGCGACGGGGACGCTGATGTCCGCGACGCCGGCCGTGAGGACGGGCCGGGGCGGGGAGCCGATCCGGATGTGGCCGTTGGCGACGACGAGCGCGACGGGGACCAGGGCGGTACTGAGCCGGTGACCACACGGGACGACGCGAGGCCGGCCGGCGGCCGCGATGGGACGGATAGGGCGTGAGCGCGGCGAGCGTCGCCGCGGCCGGTCCGGAGGAGGACGGCGGCGACCTGGTCGGCCACTACGACCTGGTGATCTTCGATCTTGACGGGGTGCTGTACCTCGTCGATCAGGTCATCCCGGGGGCCGCGGAGGCGTGCGCGAGGCTGCGCGAGCGGGGAATCCCCAGCGCGTACGCCACGAACAACGCCTCGCGGCTGCCCGGCGACGTGGCCGCGTTGCTCACGCGGATCGGCATCCCCTCGGAGCCGCGCGAGGTCGTCACCTCGGCGCACGCAACCGCGCTGCTGATGGCGGAGCAGTTCCCGGCCGGCACGCCGGTGCTCGTGCTTGGGGCGCCGGCGCTGCGCGAGGAGGTCGTCGCGGCGGGGCTGACGCCGGTGACCGAGGCGGAGCAGGCGCGGGTCGTCGTGCAGGGGTACGGTCCGGAGGTGCGCATGCGCGACCTCGGCGACGCCGCCGTGGCGATTCGCGGCGGGGCGGCCTGGATCGCGACCAACGCCGACAAGACGCTGCCGTCGCCGCGCGGGCCGCTGCCCGGCAACGGGTCGCTGGTCGTGGCGCTCGCCACGGCGCTGGGGCGGCAGCCGGACACGATCGTCGGCAAGCCGGACCCGGCGCTGTTCCTGGAGGCGGCGCGGGAGCGGGGCGCGCAGCGGCCGATCGTCGTGGGCGACCGGCTCGACACGGACATCGAGGGCGCGTACCGGGCCGGGATGGACAGCCTGCTCGTGCTGACCGGGGTGTCCGACGCCGCCGAGTTGCTCGCGGCGCCGGTCGAGCGCCGGCCGACGTTCGTGGCGGAGGACCTGGGCGGGCTTTTCGAGGCGGCTCAGGCGGTACCGCGGCAGGGGCAATGGCAGGTCACGGACCGTGACGGACGGTGGGAGCTCGCGGGCGACGGACGTCCGGTCGACGCCCTGACGGCCCTTTGCCAGGTCGCCTGGGCCGCGGGCGAGGTGCGGCCGGTCGTCGCGGCGGACGAGGCCGCGCAGGCCGCGCTGAAGTGGTTGAAGCTGGCCTGAGAGCCACGCGCGGCGCGATCGCACTGAGGCGGTCGCGCCGGGTTCTCCAGGCGGCTGGGCTCTACAGGAGCTTGCGGAGCTTCAGCATGTCCAGCATGCCGGCCTCGATCTTGATGCGGCCGCTCGTCCAGGCGGACATGACGTGGAGCTCGCCGTTGACCAGGGCGACCAGGTCGTCGCTCGACGAGGTCAGCTTGATCTTGGCGCGTGGGTCGTCGCCGTCCTGGAGGTCGGTGATCTGGCCGTCCTTGAGCCGGCCGTGGAACGCCACTTCGAGGTCGGTGACGCGGCAGGCGAGGGAACGGTCGAAGTCGAGCTTCTCCCGTGCCTCGGTGGCCTTGGCCGAAAGTCGCTCTGCCAGCTTTTGCAGTGCGGCACGACACTCGTCAACCGTTGCCATCGCGTGAATCTCCGTCTTTCTCTGCGGTTCTGTGGAATGTGACGGTACCGTACGGCGCCGCGGTGCGCCCGGTAGCGTGAGGGCGTACACCACTTGGAGGAGAGACGCAATATGGCGCAGGAAGCATGGCGAGCGTATCTGGAACTCGCCTATGGCATGACCGAGGCCACCACGAAGAAGGCGACCAAGACGGTCCGGCGCCTGGTGGGCAAGAGCGGCGCGACCGCCGAGCAGCTGCAGGCGATGGCCGAGGACCTGCTCAAGGCCGGCTCGGCGAACCGTGAGGCGCTGACGAAGCTGGTGCGGTACGAGCTGGATCGGGCGCTCGGTGCGGTCGGCCTGGCGACCGCGGACGAGGTGGCGGCGCTCACCTCCCGCGTGCACGAGCTCGAGGCGCAGCTGAAGGAGGCGGCCGTGAAGGCGGTCGCGCCGTCGCACGAGCCCGAGCCGCCGGTGGGTGCCGAGGCGATCGAGGAGGCCCCGGAGGAGGCGGCGGCGGCGAAGGCCGCGCCCGCGAAGAAGGTGGCGAAGAGGGCGCCGGCGAAGAAGGCCGCGGCTCCGGCGGCTCCGGCCAAGGCAGCTCCGGCCAGGGCGACCGCGACGCGGCGGGCGCCGGCGAAGAAGGCCACGGCGAAGGCCGCCATCGAGACCGTCGCGGCGGCCTCCGAGGTCGGGCCGGCCTCGGACAAGCTGCCCGTGAAGAAGGCCACGCGGACGCCCCGTAAGGCCGCGTCATGACAGCCCCGGTTCCCGGTCCCGTGCCTGGTGGGGGGCCTCGTCCGGGGCCGGTGCCCGGGCCCGGCGCGGTGCCGGGTCCGCCCGGCGCGGCGGTGCTCGGCCGGGTCGAGGCAGCGGTCGCGGCGCTGGGCGAGGTAGCGTCGCTTCCGCTGCGGCAACAGGTCGGGGTGTACACCGACGCGCACCGCACGCTGCAGGAGACGCTGAGCACGATCGAGGAACGCTGAGCATTCAGGGAGCTGCTGGCAGATGGCGCGCCGGAATCGACTCGACGCCGAGCTGGTGCGACGCGGGCTGGCCCGCTCCCGCGAGCAGGCGGCGGCGCTGATCGCCGCTGGCCGCGTGGAGGTGCGGGGAAGCGCCGCGGGCAAGGCCGCGGCCCAGGTCGACCCGGCGGACCCGGTGCGGGTGCTGGAGTCGGCGGCGGACGAGTACGTGTCGCGGGGCGGGCACAAGCTGGCGGGGGCGCTGGACGCGTTCGGCGCGCTGCCGGTCGCGGGGCGCCGCTGCCTCGACGCGGGTGCCTCGACCGGCGGGTTCACCGACGTACTGCTGCGCCGGGGTGCGGCTTCGGTCGCGGCGGTCGACGTCGGGTATGGGCAGATCGCCTGGTCACTGCGGACCGACCCGCGGGTGCGGGTCATCGAGCGGACGAATGTGCGCATGCTGACGCCCGAGCAGATCGGCGGCGCGTGCGAGCTGACCGTGGCGGATCTGTCGTTCATCTCGCTGCGGCTGGTGCTGCCCGCGCTGGCGGCCTGCACGACCCCGGGCGGCGACCTCGTGCCGATGGTGAAGCCGCAGTTCGAGGTGGGGCGTGAGGCGCTCGGCGACCGCGGGGTGGTGCGCTCGCCGCAGCTGCGCGCCGCGGCGGTGCTCGACGTCGCCGCGGCGGCCGCGGAACTCGGCCTCGGCGTGGCCGGCGTGGCGCGCAGCCCGCTGCCGGGGCCGCAGGGGAACGTGGAATTCTTCCTGTGGCTGCGGCGCGACGCCCCTGCGGTGGATCCGGCCGCGGTGGACGACGTGGTGGAGGGGGTTGTGGCTTCGTGAGCGGTACGGAGCGAAGCGGAGTGGCCGCTCACCAGGAGCGCGGGTTGAGCTCGCGCCGCTGCCGGAGCGAAGCGGCGCCTGGTCTGGGTCGGTCAGCGCGAAGCCCCATCGAGCCAGACTGGGCGGAGGTGACGGCGTGAGCGTTCGTGAGGCGCTGCTCGTCGCGCACACGGGCAAGGCCAGCAACAACGACCATGCTCGCACGGTCGCGGCGGACCTGCTCGACAACGGCTTCACGGTGCGGGTCCTCGCCGACGAGGCGGCGCAGCTGGCCATCCCGCGGGCGGTGCCGGTCACCGGCGAGGCGGCGGCGCAGGGGGTCGAGATCGTGTTCGCCCTCGGCGGCGACGGCACGCTGCTGCGCGCCGCCGAGCTCGCCCGGCCGGCGAAGGCCCCGCTGCTCGGCATCAACCTCGGTAAGGTCGGCTTCCTCGCCGAGGCCGAGATCGGCGACGTCGACAAGGCGGTCCGGGAGGTCGTCGAGGGCACGTACACGGTCGACGAGCGGCTCACGGTCGATGTCACCGCCGAGCACGACGGGCGGCTGGTCGGCAGCTCGTGGGCGCTCAACGAGGCCACCGTGGAGAAGGGCGCCCGCGAGAAGATGCTGGAACTGCTCGTCGAGGTCGACGGGCGGCCGCTGTCGCGGTACGGGTGCGACGGCGTGGTGTGCGCCACGCCGACGGGATCGACGGCCTACGCCTTCTCGGCCGGTGGGCCGGTCGTGTGGCCGGAGCTGGAAGCCTTGCTGATGGTGCCGATCTCGGCGCACGCGCTGTTCAGCCGGCCCCTGGTGATCGCGCCGACGGCGACCATCACGATCAACGTCGAGCCGTTCACCAGCTTCGCGCTGCTGTCGTGCGACGGCCGGCGGGTCATCGACCTCGCCCCGGGCTCCACGGTGACGGTACGCCGGGGATCCCTCCCGGTCCGCGTCGTGCGCCTGCGTGAGCGCGCGTTCACCGATCGGCTCGTGGCGAAGTTCGGTCTCCCGGTCGAGGGTTGGCGGCACAACAAACGGCATGGCTGAGTGGAGAACTGTCACACCCCGCGGCTAGTGTTCCTCACGTGCTGGAGGAACTCCGCATTACCGGACTGGGCGTGATCGAAGACGCCACCCTGCCCCTGGGCCCGGGCCTGACCGTCATCACGGGCGAGACCGGCGCGGGCAAGACCATGGTCGTGACGAGCCTCAATCTGCTGTTCGGCGGTCGCGCCGACGCGGGCCGGGTGCGCGCCGACCCGGGGCGCGCCACCGTCGACGGCCGGTTGACGCTGCCCAGGCACGTGCGGGCCGCCGTGGAGAGCCGCATCGCCGACGCGGGTGCCGGGGTCGACGACGACGGCACGCTGCTGATGAGCCGCACGCTGACCGCCGAGGGCCGTTCCCGTGCCCACGTCGGCGGGCGCACCGTCCCGGTGTCGCTGCTGTCGGAGGTCGGCGAGCGGGTGTTCGCCCTGCACGGCCAGTCCGACCAGTTGCGCCTGCTGCGCCCGGCCGAGCAGCGGGCCGCGCTGGACCGTTACGCCGGACCCGAGCACGAGAAGCTCCTCGGCCAGTTCGCCGAGCTGTATGCGCGCTGGCGGTCCGTCGAGGACGACCTCGCCGACCGGCGCGCCAACGCCCGTCAGCGCACCCAGGAGGCCGACCTGCTGCGGCTGGGCCTCGACGAGATCAGCCGCGTCGACCCGCAGCCCGGCGAGGACGAGCTGCTGCGCGAGGAGGCCCAGCGCCTCGAGCACGTCGAGGGCCTGCGCTCGGCCGCGCAGCTGGCGCACGTGGCACTGGCCGGCAACGGCGAGGGCGACGACGTGGCCGACGTGCTCAGCCTGATCGCGACCGCCCGGCGCACCCTCGAGGCGCAGTCCGGCGTCGACCGGGTCCTCGGCGAGCTCGCCGCGCGTCTCGACGAGGTCGCCACGCTCGCCGGTGACGTGTCCACTGAGCTGGGCACCTATCTCGCCTCGCTCGACGCCGACCCGGGCCGGCTGCAGGAGGTGTATGAGCGGCGGGCCGCGCTGCGGGCGCTCACCCGCAAATATGCCGAGGACGTCGACGGGGTCGTCGCCTGGGCGGAGCACGCCCGCACCCGCCTCGCCGAGCTCGACACGTCCGACGAGCTGCTGGAGGAGCTCGACCGGGAGCGCAGGCGGCTGCACGGGGAGGTCGCCGAGTTCGCGACCACCCTGTCCGCGGCCCGTCACGAGGCCGCCGGGCGGTTCGCCGCCGACGTCACCGTCGAGCTCGCGGGGCTGGCGATGCCGCACGCACGGATCGAGGTCGTCGTCGTGCCGAAGCCGGCCGGGAGCGGGCCGGCCATTCCCACAGCGTCCGGAGCGGACAGCGGTGTCGGGCCCGACGGGGCCGACGACATCGAGATCCGGCTCCTGCCGCACCCGGGGGCGCCGGCGCAGCCGCTGCAGAAGGGCGCCTCGGGCGGTGAGCTGTCGCGGGTCATGCTCGCGATCGAGGTCGTGTTCGCCGGGGTCGGCGGGCCGCCGACGCTCGTGTTCGACGAGGTCGACTCCGGGGTCGGCGGGACCGCGGCGGTGGAGATCGGCAAGCGGCTGGCCCGGCTCGCGCGGGATCACCAGGTGCTCGTGGTGACGCACCTGCCGCAGGTGGCGGCGTTCGCGGACCGGCACCTGGTGGTGGCCAAGGACACCGGCGGCGCCGTGACGACGAGCGGCGTGCGGGCGGTGGAGCGCACGGAGCGGGCCCGGGAGCTGGCCCGGATGCTGGCGGGGCTGCCGGACTCGGACCTCGGCATCGCGCACGCGGAGGAGCTGCTGTCGGTGGCGGATCGGGAGAAGGCTTAGCGTGACCGACAATTGGGCGCTTGGCATCGCGAGAAGCCGAGTTCCGGCGGCGCTGGCCGCGCCTGCGATCTGCGTCGACCGACATCATGTTTCTCCATGAACACGGAGTAAAAATGTACAAAAAGCAGCACATTCACTCCGTGATCATCGAGAACCCGTGCACCGTGTACGCCGGGGCGCATGACCGCGGGGACTTTGCTCGCTGGCTGCCGCTGCCAGCAATTGACGGTCGCTCTTAGCCCCTCCAGGCGGCCGCCGGCTGCTTCGTCGTGGGTAGCCTCGTTGTCACTGAGCGTTTGCGTGGTCGTCGTACGTTTCGAGCGTGGTGGATGCCGTTGCGGGGTCGCCGTGGGTGCTGCTCGTGGTCTTCCTCGTGGCCGGGCTCGATGCGATCGTGCCGCTCTCGCCGAGCGAGTCCACGTTGATCGCCGTCTCGGTGCTGGCCGGGACCACCGGGGAGCCGCACATCGCGCTCGTCATCCTGGCCGCCGCGTCGGGGGCGTTCGCGGGGGATGTGTTGTCGTACCGGATCGGGGTGCGGGCCGGGGCCGGGGTGCTGCGCCGGCTGCGGGGGAAGTCGCGCGGGCTGGCCGCGTATGAGTGGGCGCGGCGGACGCTGCACAGCCGTGGCGGACAGGTGCTGGTGTTCGCGCGATACCTGCCCGGCGGCCGGTCCGCGTCCGCGTTGGCCGCCGGGGTGGTCGGCTACCCGGCGGTGCGCTTTCGGGTCTGGACGGCGCTCGGGGTGGGCGTCTGGGCGTCGATGGCCGGGCTCATCGGGTACACGTGCGGGCTCTTCTTCGGGGGAAGCCCCTGGAAGGCGTTGCTGGTCGCCTATGCGGGGGCCGGCGCGTTGCTGGTCGCGGCGGAACTGGTGCGGCGCCGCTCAGCGCCGGCCGACCAGCAGGTTGACTTTCGTGCCGACGGGGGCGACGGTCATGGCCAGGGTGGACTGCTCGAGCACGATCATGGTGCCGGCCGGGCCGACCTCGCGGATCACCCCGAGTTCGAGTCCGGCGGCGCGTAGTGCGGCGGTCGCCTCGGCCGGGGTCTGTCCGGCGAGGTTGGGCACGCGGGTCAGGCGGATCGACGATAATGTTTCCATCTGGCGACTCCTCGTGATGGACCCTTGCGCTGACGTGAGGAACCGCCGGACGTCGTAAATACGCCTCCATAGTGTCGTGTACGCGACACCGAGTGTGAGGCTTCGAGGGTGACCGGCGTCACTCCGAAACGTGAAATGGGGCGTTCCACCTGCTCGTGGACATGTCGCACACGGCTTTCGGCAACGCCCCATGCCAGGATGGTGCTGATGCGACTTCCAACCTTGCGCCGCAACCGGCCCGCCGAGCCGGGTGTCATCGCCGGCGTCGTGCGGCTCGATCGGCGGACGAAGCGCCTGGTGGGGCGGCTGCGGCCGGGCGACATCGCGGTCATCGACCACATGGACCTCGACCGGGTGGCGGCCGACTCGCTGGCCGCGTCGGGCGTGGCGGCGGTGCTCAACGCCAAGCCGTCGGTGTCCGGGCGGTATCCGAACCTCGGGCCCGAGGGGCTGATCAAGGCCGGCATCCCGCTCGTCGACGACCTGGGCGAGGAGCTCTTCGACCGGCTGCGCGAGGGCGACTCGGTGCGCATCGAGGGCGACAGCGTGTATATCGGCGACGAGGCCGTCGCCAAGGGTGTGCGGCAGGACGCCGACTCGGTCGCCGAGGCGATGGCCGACGCCCGGGAGGGCCTGTCGGTGCAGATGGAGGCGTTCGCCGCCAACACGATGGAGTATCTCAAGCAGGAGCGCGGCCTGCTCCTCGACGGCGTCGGCGTGCCCGAGGTGCAGACCCAGATCGCCGGGCGGCACTGCCTGATCGTGGTGCGCGGGTATGACTACAAGGCCGACATCGACGTGCTGCGGCCCTACATCCGGGAGTACAAGCCGGTCCTCATCGGCGTCGACGGCGGGGCCGACGCGCTGGTCGAGGCGGGGTACACCCCGGACCTGATCATCGGTGACATGGACTCGGTCAGTGACGACGTGCTGCGCTGCGGCGCCGAGATCGTCGTGCACGCCTACCCCGACGGGCGCGCGCCGGGCCTGGCCCGGGTGCAGCGGCTCGGCGTCGAGGCGATCACCTTCCCGGCCGCGGCGACCAGCGAGGACATCGCGATGCTGCTGGCCGACGAGAAGGGCGCGTCCCTCCTGGTGGCGGTCGGCACCCACAACACGCTCATCGAGTTCCTCGACAAGGGCCGCGGCGGCATGGCCTCCACGTTCCTGACCCGGCTCAAGCTCGGCGGCAAGCTCGTCGACGCCAAGGGTGTCAGCAGGCTGTATCGGCAGAGCCTCTCCGGTTCGTCGCTGGTCCTGCTGCTTGTTTCGGCGATCGCCGCGATGGCCGCCGCGCTCGCGGTCACCACGATCGGCCGGGCCTATCTCAGTGTCATCGCCGAGTGGTGGGACAACCTGATCTTCACGCTGTTCTCGTAGACGGGCCGCATTTCCTGTGATCAATTTCCGATACCACGTGGTGTCGCTGGCCGCCGTGTTCCTGGCGCTGGCCATCGGCCTCGTCGTCGGGACCGCGGCGGCGAACGGGCCGCTCGCCGAGAACCTCAACGAGCAGGTCAACAAGATCACCGACGAGAAGCAGCAGTTGCGCGACGACCTCGAGCAGTCCCGGGCGGAGCTGAAGAAGAACGGCGACTTCGCCACCGAGGCCGCGCCGATGCTGCTGAGCAACAAGCTGCCGAACAGGAACGTGCTGCTCATCAGGCTCAGCGGCAGCGACAGAAGCGACGTGAACACCGCCGCCGACGGCGTGGCGACCATGCTCGGCACCGCGGGCGCCAAGGTCGTCGGCACCGTCACCGTCAAGGAGAAGTTCACCGCCGCCGCCAGCAACGAGATGCTGCTCGACCTCGCCGAGTCCTTCGCCCCGCCGGGCGTCAGCGGCGCCCTGCCCAGCCAGGCCAACGGCGTGGACACCTCGGCCGCGCTGCTCGCCGCCGTGCTCGTCGGCAAGTCCGGCACGCCGCAGGTCGAGGGCGTGCGCACCGTGCTCAGCGCGTACGAGTCGGCCGGGTTCATCGGGGTCGACGGTGACTTCAAGGCGCCCGCGGAGGCGGTCGTGATCGTCGCCGGGGCGCCCGCCACCGGCAAGGACGCCAAGGACCGCAACGCCGCCGCCCTCACCCTGGCCAGCCGGTTCGACCTGGCCGGGCGCGTCGTCGTGGCCGGGCTGTCGGCCAACAGCCTGGTGGCGTCGGTACGCGCCGACGCCTCCATCGCCCGCTCCATCTCCACCGTCGACAACGCCGTCACCGCGAACGGGCAGCTCGCCGCGGTCATGGCCCTCGCCGAGCGGCTCGGCGGCAAGACCGGCCACTACGGCATCGGCGACGGCGCCACCGGCCTGCTGCCCAAGGGCGCGAGCGTGACCAATGGCTCGTAGCCGCGTGCTGAGGTTCATCGGCGGCGCGCTCGCCGGCCCGGTCGGCGGCGGCGTCGCCCGCGCCGCGCTGCGTGCTCTGCGGGACACTCCCGCGCTGGAGCGCACCAACTTCCACGGGCGCACCGTCTCGCTCGCCGGCGGCCCCGCCCTCGCCCTCGGCGCCACCGCCGGCGCGATCGTGCACCGGCCCGAGCATGCCGCCGCGACCGCGATCGCGGGCCTCGGCGCCGGGGCCGTCGGGCTCTACGACGACCTCGTCGGCGCGCGGCCCGAGCACGCGGCCAAGGGCTTCCGCGGGCACCTCGGCGCGCTGCGGCAGGGCCGGGTCACCAGCGGCCTGGTGAAGATCGCGGGGGTCGGCGCCGCCGGGCTCGCCGCCGCCGCGCTGCTGCCCCGCAAGCGCGGGATCGACGTGCTGCTCGGCGCCGGGGTCATCGCCGGCGCGGCGAACCTGTTCAACCTGCTCGACCTGCGCCCCGGCCGGGCGCTGAAGGCCGGGCTCGCGGCCGGCACACCGCTGGGGGCGTCCGGCCCGCTCGGCGCGGCCGGCGCGCTGCTGCCGGCCGACCTCGACGAGCAGATCATGCTCGGCGACGCCGGGGCCAACGCGCTCGGCGCGCTGCTCGGCACCGCCTACACGGCCCGCACCGGCACGTTCGGGCGGCTCGCGGCCCTGGCCGGGATCGTCGCGCTGACCGCGGCGAGCGAGAGGGTGAGTTTCACCCGGGTCATCGAGGGCAACCCGGTGCTCAACGCGGTCGACCAGTGGGGACGGCGGCAGCACGACCCGAACGCATCGGAAACGTCAGAGAAGCCGGCGCAGCCGAAGCCGCGCAAGCCCTCCCCGTATCCGCGCGGGTGACGGGAAGCCGGATCTTCGGCGCGGCGGCACTCGTCGCGGGCCTCACCATTCTGAGCCGGATTGCCGGATTTGCCCGCATCATGGTGTTCAACACGACGGTCGGCTCCACCGGCCTCGGCAACGCCTACCAGGCGGCGAACACCGTCCCCAACATCATCTTCGAGCTCGTCGCCGGCGGGGCCCTGGCCAGCCTCGTCGTGCCGCTGCTGGCCGGCAAGGACCGCGAGACCGTCGGGCGGACCGTGGGCGCGCTGCTCACCTGGGTCGTCCTGCTGCTCACGCCGATCGCCGTGCTGGTCGCGCTGCTCGCCCACCCGCTCGTCGAGCTGCTCGCCAGCGGGCAGAACCCGCAGGTCATCGACGCGGGCGCGGCCATGCTGCGGGTGTTCGCGCCGCAGCTGCCGCTGTACGGGGTGGGGATCGTACTGGCGGGGGCGCTGCAGACGTACCGCCGCTTCGCCTGGCCGGTCATCGCGCCGCTGCTGTCGAGCCTCACGGTGATGGGCGTCTACATCGCGTTCGGCGTGCTGGCCGGGCGCGGAGCCGCGCTCGGCGGCATCTCCGGCGGCCACCTGCTGGTCCTGTCGGGCGGTACGACGCTCGCGGTCGCGGTCCTCTCGCTGTGCCTGGTCCTGCCCGTGAGCCGCCTCCGGCTGCGCATCCGGCCCACGACCAGCCTCGACGTCGGCGCGATCGCCACGCTCAAGCCCCTCGCGATCGCCGGGATCGTCACTGTCGGCACCCAGCAGCTGGTGCTCGGGCTCGCCATCCGGCTGGTCAGCTACGGGCCCGACGAGGGCGTCATTTTCATCTACAGCCTCGCCCAGACGATGTTCCTGCTGCCCTGGGCGGTGCTCGCGGTGCCGGTGGCCACCACGACCTACCCGGCGCTGGCCGAGCACGGCCACGCCGGCGACCGGGCCGGGTTCGCCGCCGTGCTCGCGCCCGCGGTGCGCGCGGTCGTGCTGCTGAGCTGCCTCGGCGCGGCCGGGCTGATCGTGCTCGCCCGGCCGATCGCGGTGCTGGTGGCCGCCGCCTCCCCGCATCCGCCGGCGATCGGGCCGCTCGCCGCCGGGATCGCCTGGTTCGCCCCCGGCCTGCTCGGCTACGGCCTGTTCGCCCTGCTGTCACGGGCCCTGTACGCCGGCGGTAACGCCTACCCGGCCGCGCTCGCCACCGCGATCGGCTGGGCGGCCGCCGCGGTCGCCGCGGTGTCCCTGGCCGTGGCGCTGCCCGTCGCCGATCGGGTGGCCGCCGTCGCCGCGGCGAACTCGTTGGGCATGCTGGTGCTGGGGGCGGCACTGCTGGTCGCGGTGTGGCGGCGAGCCGGGTCCGAGGCGCTGGCCGGCACCTGGCGCAGCACATCCATCTCGGTCGTGTCCGCCGCGGCGGCCGTCGGCGCTGGGCTGCTCGTACGGGCACATCTGCCAACCCCGGGTGTGGGCGGGGCCGTCACGCAGGGCATGCTGTGCGGAGTCGTGGTGGCGGCGGTGTTCCTCGCCGGAGCGGCGGTCGCGGACCGGCGGACCCTGCGGCGATTGATCGGAGGCAGGCTGATCCGAGGAAGACGAAGGGACGGGTAGGTGGGCGCCCGCATCGCGTTGGTCCTGGCGTCGAGCACGGGCGGCATCGGCCGGCACGTCGGCATGCTCGCCCAGGCTCTGGTCACCCGCGGCCATGAGGTCAGCGTGCACGGGCCGGCGGCGACCGAGGAGCAGTTCGGCTTCGCGGCGCGCGGCGCGCGGTTCGTGCCGGTGGAGATCCCGGCCAGCCCGCAGCCGGGCGACGTGCTCGCGGTGCGCGCCCTGCGCCGCTCGGTGCGCGGCGCCGACGTGATCCACGCGCACAGCCTGCGCGCCGGGCTCGTCGCCGCGCTCGCCCGGCCGGCCGGCACCCCGCTCGTCGTCACCTGGCACAACCTGGTGCTCGCCACCGGCCTGCGGGCCAAGCTCTATCACCCCCTCGAGCAGCGGGTCGCCCGCGCCGCCGACGTCACCCTCGCCGTCTCCGGCGACCTCGTGGCCCGCGCCCGCGAGCTCGGCGCCCGCGACGTGCGCCTGGCCAAGGTGCCCGCGCCGGTGCCCCGGCCCGTGGCCCGCGCCCGCGACCGGGTCCGCGAGGAGCTCGGCGCGGAGCCGGAACAGCCGCTCGTGCTCGCCGTGGGCCGCCTGCACCCGCAGAAGGGCTTCGAGACGCTCGTGTCCGCCGCCGCGCGCTGGCGCGACCGGGCGCCCGAGCCGTTCGTCGCGATCGCCGGCAGCGGGCCGTCGTACATGTCGCTCGCCCAGCGCATCTCCGTCGAGCATGCCCCGGTGCACCTGCTGGGCAACCGCGACGACGTGCCCGACCTGCTCGCCGCGGCCGACCTCGTCGTGGCGACCAGCGTCTGGGAGGGCCAGCCGCTGTTCATCCAGGAGACCCTGGCCGCGGGTGTACCGCTGGTGTCCACCGCCGTCGGCGGCGTCCCCGAGCTCGTCGGCCCGGCCGCGCGGCTCGTCGCGCCGCACGACGTCGACGCCGTGCACGACGCCGTGCTCGAGCTGCTCGACGACCCGGCCGCCCGCGCGGAGCTCGGCCGGCTCGGGCTCGCGCAGGCCGCCACCTGGCCGACCGAACAGGACACCGTCGAGCAGGCCGAGGCGGTGTACGCGCAGCTGCGCGCCCGCGAGGAGGGCTGATGCGGCACTGGCTGCATCGGTCCACCCCCACGCTGCTGGCCCTGCTCGCCGGTCTCGTCGGGCTCGTCGCGCTGGTTCCGCAACCGGCCGCGGCGCCCGCGGCGCCCGCCGCCGACTACGTGCTGATCGTCGGCGCCGCCGGGCTGCGCTGGGACGACATCACCGCCACCGACACCCCGGCCATGTGGCAGATGGCCCAGGACGGCGCGATCGGGGCGCTGTCGGTGCGCTCCGCGCGGCGCATCACCTGCGCGGGCGACGGCTGGCTGACGCTCGGGTCCGGCAACTTCGCGATCCACACACCCGGTGCGGTGACGCCGACGTGCCCCGAGCTGAGCGTGCCGATCGACGTGGACAACTCGGGCGCCTCGCTGCCCGACCAGGGCGACCTCGTCGCGCGCAACCGCGCCCTGCACTGGGGCGCACAGCCCGGCGCGCTCGCCGAGGGCGTGCGGTGCACCACCGCGATCGGGCCCGGCGCGGCGCTCGCCGCCGCCCGCCCGTACGGCCGCATCGACCGCTACTCCGCGAACCTCAACGACAGCCTGCTGTCCGCCTGCGCGCTGACGCTGATCGACCTCGGCCAGATCGCCGGCGACGACCCGGTGGCCCGGGCCGCGGGCGCCCGCCGCGCCGACGCCGCGCTCGCCTCGATCCTCGCCGCCCGGCCCGAGCGCTCGGTCGTCGTGCTCGCCGGCCTGTCCGACCTCGACGCCACCAGCCGGCTGCACGTGGCGATCGCACAGGGCCCCGGGTTCACCGGCGGCTGGCTCACCTCGCCGTCGACCTCGCGGCACGGCTACGTGCAGGTCGTCGACCTCGCCCCGACCGCGCTCGCGGCGCTGGACCGGCCGCTGCCCGGCAAGCTCTTCGCCGGCGGTCCCGCCTCCACCAGCAGCAGCGGCCGCCCGTCCGACGTCACGGCGGCCGTCAGCCGGCTCGCCGACGCCGACCGCGAAGCCAGCGTCCAGCGCCGGGTCGGCACGAACTTCCTCACCACCCTCGTCTTCGCCGAGCTTCTGCTGTTCGTCGCCGTCGTGCCGCTGCTGCGGCGGGCCCGGCGCCCGGCCGGGCCGCTGACCCACCGGCCCGTACCGCGGTCGATCGTGCGCGCCGCCGAGGTGCTGCTCATCTCCGCCTCCCTCGCCGTGCCGGCGGCGCTCGTCGCCGACCTGCTGCCGTGGTGGCGCTGGGCGCGGCCCGGCCTCGGCTTCGGCGGCGTGACCCTCGCCGCGCTCGCCGTCGCCACGTTCGCGATCGCGTTCGTCACCGCCCGCAGCCGGGCCATCGCGCCGCTCGGCGGCGTCGCCGCGATCGCCGCCCTCGCGGTCGCCTTCGACGTGCTCACCGGGTCGCGGCTGCAGCTCAACGGCGTCGCCGGATACTCCGCCGTGCTCGGCGGCCGCTACGCCGGCGTCGGCGTCATCGGCCTCGGCCTGCTCGTCGCCGGCGCGCTGCTCGGCGGCGCGGCCATGGCCCAGCGCTTCGAGCGGCGCTGGCGCCCGTTCGTGATGGCCCTCATCGGCGCGGTCGGGATGGTGGTGATCGGCAGCCCGTACCTCGGCGCCGACGCCTCCGGTGCGGTCGCGCTCACCGCCGGCGTGTGCGTGGCCGCGGCGATGGCCGTGGGCGGTTGGCTCACCATTACCCGCCTGCTGTGGGCGGCCGCCGCCGCGCTGTGCGTCACTGCGGGCTTCGCGGTGCTCGACCTGTTCCGGCCGGAGGAGCAGCGCAGCAGCATCGGGCGGCTGCTGGTGCGCACCCAGGACGGCACGGCCGGGTTCATCGCCCGCCGCATCGGCGAGGCCGACGTGGTCACCACCGTCACCAGCCCGCTGACCGTGCTGGTGCTGGGATCCCTGCTGTACACCACCTTCGTCCTCCTGCGCGACTGGGGCGGCCTGCGCCGGCTGCTCGGCGTCTTCCCGCCGGTCCGCGGCGCGCTGTCCGGCCTGGTGGTCGCGTGCCTGCTGGCCGGCCTCGTCGAGGGCGCGTCGTTCAACGTGCTCGGCGCCGCCCTGGCCACGGCGCTGCCCCTGGTCGTGCTGTCCTGCCTGCGCGTGCTCGACCACGCCGACGACCGCAGCCAGCCCGCCCCGCGCGTGCCCGAGGCGGCCCTGGAGAGCTGACCGCGCCGGGCCCGCGTGGACCCCGGTCAGGGGTGCAGGATCGCGGCGTCCAGGGTGCGGGAGCGGCCGCGGAACTCGGCCAGCACCGTGCCGTCGGCGCGGCGGACCGTGACGTCGTAGAGGCCCGAGCGGCCGCGGCGGGTGCGCTCCACCGCCGTGGCCGTCAGCTCGTCGCCGCCGCGGGCCGGCTCCAGAAACGTCACGTCGGCGCCCGCCGCCACCGTGACGCGGTCGTAGGTGTTGCACGCGAACGCGAACGCGGTGTCGGCGAGCAGGAAGACGTAGCCCCCGTGGCCGATCGTGTGGCCGTTGAGCATCCGCTCGGTCACCGTCATGGTGGCCACGGACCGGCCGGGGCCCACGCCGTCGATCCCGATGCCCAGGGACCGCGATGCGGTGTCCTCGGCATAGAGCTTCGCGGCGCAGGCCTCGGCGAGCTCCTGCGGACTCACGTGGCGTCGGTGGCCGGGCGCAGCGTCGCCCAGTCGCGGGCCCGCGACTGCGCGGCGCCGAGGACGCCGATCACACAGGCCGCGTTGGTGATCTCGCCGGACAGGGCCATCGTCACGGCCTGGTCGAGATCGATCCAGTGCAGCTCGAGGTCGGCTTCCTCGTGGGTGCGCTCGTGGCGCTCCTGCTGCGGTACCGGCGCGATCTCCCGGGCCAGGAACAGCCGGATGCGCTCGTTGGAGCAGCCCGGGCTGGGGTGGACATCGGCCAGCAGGTCCCAGCGGGCGGCGACCAGGTCGGCCTCCTCGGCGAGCTCCCGGGCGGCGGCGCCGACCAGCGACTCGCCCGGCACGTCGATGAGGCCGGCGGGCAGCTCCCACAGGACCTGGCGGACCGCCGGGCGGTACTGCCGCACGAGCGCCACGCGCCCGTCCGCGTCCAGCGCCACGACCCCGACGGCGCCGACGTGCACCATGTAGTCGCGGTCGACGACCTCGCCGCCGGGCATCTCGATGGCGTCGGTGACGATGGAGAACACCCGGTTGCGCAGCCGCTCGGTGTGCGAGCGCACATCGTAGGCCGTCACGCGTCGACCGTCTCCAGCTCGACCGGCAGGCGGTCGGCGGCGTTGTAGACGACGGCGGCGCCGACGAACGCGGCGAAGAGCGGGTGCGCGCGGGTCGGGCGGCTCTTGAGCTCGGGGTGCGCCTGGGTGGCCACGAAGAACGGGTGCTGCTCGCGGTCGAGCTCGACGAACTCGACGAGCCGGCCGTCCGGCGACGTGCCCGAGACCCGCAGGCCGGCGCGGACCATCGCGTCGCGGTAGGCGTTGTTGACCTCGTAGCGGTGGCGGTGGCGCTCGGAGACCTCGGTCTCGCCGTAGGCGTCGGCGGTCAGCGTGCCCGGCACGAGCACGGCCGGGTAGGCGCCCAGCCGCATCGTCCCGCCCAGGTCGCCCTTGCCCGCGACGATGTCCTCCTGGTCGGCCATCGTGGCGATGACCGGGTCCGGGGCGTCGGCGTCGAACTCCACCGAGTTGGCCCCGCCGATGCCGCCGACGTGGCGCAGCACCTCGATCGTCATGCATTGCAGGCCCAGGCACAGGCCGAGGGTCGGGATGCCGTGCTCGCGGGTGTACTGCGCCGCGCCGATCTTGCCCTCGATGCCCCGCACGCCGAAGCCGCCCGGGATCACCACACCGTCGACGCCCGCGAGGGCCTGCGCGGCCCCGGCCGGGGTCGTGCACGCGTCGCTGGGCACCCAGCGGATCTCGACCCGGGCCCGGTGCGCGAAGCCGGCGGCGCGCACGGCCTCGGTGACCGACAGGTAGGCGTCGGGCAGGTCGACATACTTGCCGACGATTGCGACCGTGACCTTCTGCCGCGGGTGGTGCACCCGGTCGAGCAGGTCGTCCCACTTCTTCCACGCGACGTCGCGGAACGACAGGCCCAGGCGGCGCACCACGTAGGCGTCCAGGCCCTCCTCGTGCAGCACCCGCGGGATGTCGTAGATGGACGGGGCGTCGGGCGCGGACACGACGGCCTCGGCGTCGACGTCGCAGTACAACGCCAGCTTGTTCTTGGTCTTGTCGGGGATCTCCCGGTCCGAGCGGCAGACCAGCGCGTCGGGCTGGATGCCGATGCTGCGCAGCGCCGCCACCGAGTGCTGGGTCGGCTTCGTCTTGAGCTCGCCGCTGGGCGCCAGGTAGGGCACCAGCGACACGTGCAGGAAGAAGCAGTTGTCCCGGCCGATGTCGTGGCGCACCTGGCGGATCGCCTCCAGGAACGGCAGCGACTCGATGTCGCCGACCGTGCCGCCGACCTCGGTGATGATCACGTCGGGCGCCACGCCGTCGGCGTCGGGGGCGGACATCGCCCGGATGCGGGCCTTGATCTCGTTGGTGACGTGCGGGATCACCTGGACCGTGTCGCCGAGATACTCCCCGCGCCGCTCCTTGGCGATCACTGCCGAGTAGATCTGGCCGGTCGTCACGTTGGCGTTGCGCGACAGGTCCTGGTCGAGGAAGCGCTCGTAGTGCCCGATGTCGAGGTCGGTCTCGGCGCCGTCTTCGGTGACGAACACCTCACCGTGCTGGAACGGGTTCATCGTTCCGGGGTCGACGTTGAGGTAGGGGTCGAGCTTCTGCATGACCACCCGCAGCCCGCGGGCGCTGAGCAGACTGCCCAGGCTCGAGCCCGTCAGGCCCTTGCCGAGTGAGGAGGCGACGCCCCCGGTGACGAAGATGTGCTTAGCCTGCCGGCTGGCACCGGTCCGTGCTGATGAGGACAAAGCCCGCTCCCGTGGGGTCCGTCACGCTGCAGAGTCAGCGATCCACGGGAGTTCAGCCTAACACCAGGTAAACGGCGGTGCAGAAGACACACCTGGGGTCACACGCGTCACACACCCGCCGGTGACGGCCGGGCCCTAGACACCCGCGATGTCGCGGGAGGCCCACACGCGCCGGTCGGGCCGGTTGCGGGCGACCTCGAGCATGGCGCGGCCCAGCTGCGAGGTGCTCGTCGCGATGCCCGGGGCGAAGCGGACCAGCAGCGACGACAGCGGGCTGAGCGCGGTGTACATCACGTTGTAGAGCCGGACCTTCGAGCGGGCGCCGTGCTCGGGCATGATGAAGCCGGGGCGGAACGCGTACGCGCGCAGGTCCAGCGCGGCGACGTCGTCCTCGGTCCGGCCCTTGACGCGGGCCCACATCTGGCGGCCGTCGGTGTCCGTGCCGGCGCCCGAGACGTAGACGAAGACCATGCCGGGGCGCTGCTCGGCCATCCGCCGGGCGGCGGCGAGGGTGTAGTCGTAGGTGATGTGGCGGTAGTCGGCCTCGCTCATGCCGACCGAGCTCACGCCGAGGCAGAAGAAGCAGGTGTCGTACCCCGCGAAGTCCACGCCCGCGAAGTCGGTGAAGTCGCCGTGGCGGACCTCGCGCAGCTTCGGATGCGTCACGCCCGTCGGTGCGCGGGTCACGACCAGGACCTCGTCGACGTCGGCGGCCAGCAGGCACTCGCGCAGCACGCCCTGGCCGACCATGCCGGTCGCCCCGAACAGGATCACCTTCATGCTCACCATCATGCCCGGATCGCCGACAGCGTGGCATTCTCCAGCGTCGTGTAGAGGTCCGAGCCGGTGAAGTCCGGGCCGGTCTCCTCGCCGATGTACACGTCGACGTGCCGCTCGCCGCCCAGGCCGGGGGTGAACTCGTCGACGATCGTCCAGGTCGGGGTCTTGAGCTTCGCGCACACCTCGGCCGCGACCTCGGCGGTGCCGCAGTGCAGGATCGTGAACTGGGTGCCGGCCCCGAGCGCGGCGCCGTCGGCGGCGGCCGAGCTCCACGGGCGCAGCGGCCGGCCGGCGGTGTCGCGGGGCGCGGTGTCCATCCAGTAGCCGGTGTCGTAGGACCAGTTGAGGTACCGCCCGTCGGCGGTCCGGCCGGTGCCCTCGTCCTTGACGGCCTTGACGAACGAGGCGGGGAAGCTGCCGAGCCGTTGCCGGTCGCGGTCCTTGTCGCAGTCGATGGACGGGCAGCCGGTGACCGTGGTCGCCTGGCCGGTGTGCAGGGTCTCGACGGCGGTGTAGTACACCGTGACCTCCCAGCCCTCGAGCCGCACCGGCGGGCCGGAGGCGCGCGGGACGGGGGAGTGGGACGCCTCGCCGGGATAGGCGCCGGTCTCCGGCGGGTGGCCGGGCGTCTCACTGGTCGACGCCCGAGGGGTGGCCTCGCCGCCGCACCCGGTGACGCCGCACCCGGTGGCCAGCAGCGCGGACGCGAGCAGCGCCACCGTGCAACGTGACATATCCGGATTTTGCACGAAAACGCGGCTACTCGCTGGGGCGGCGGCGTTCCTGCTTGCGCAGGGCGATGCGGCGCTTGTCCGTCAGGCGGCGCTCCACCGCCCCCTTCGACGGTTTCGTTCGTTTCCGCGGTCTCGGCGGCGGGGCGATCGCGGCGGCGATCACCGCGGCCAGCCGCTCCTCGGCGGCCCGGCGGTTCTGCAGCTGTGAGCGGTGCTCCGAGGCCACGATCGACAGCACACCGTCGACCAGCCGGCCGGCCAGGCGCTCCAGCGCCCGGGCTTTCAACGGCTCGGGCAGCGCGGGGGTCGCGGCCAGATCGAAGCGCAGCTCGACCCGCGAGTCGGTGGTGTTGACGGACTGGCCACCGGGGCCGCCGGAGCGGCTGAAGCGCCACGTCAGCTCCGCGCGCGGCAATGCGATGTCGTCCGTCACCCGCAGGTCGTCGTCCATCCGCCTAGCATGCGGGGCACGGAATGCAATTTGCACCTCCCGGGTGACTTGACGTCGGCCCGTCGTCCGCTGGAGGTAGTCTCAGCGAGGCGAGACGCAGCGGAAAGGTGACACCGTGGCTGAAGCCGTTCGGACGACGGCGCTGCTGGTCGAGCAGTTCGGCGTCGCCCAGATCACCCCGATACGCCACGCCGTGAGCCGTGGCGCCTCGGCCGCCGGGCTGAGCGGGTCGCGGCTGGAGGACTTCGTCCTGGCGGTGAACGAGATCGTCACCAACGCCGTGCGGCACGCGGGCGGCGGGGGCATGGTGCGGCTCTGGGTGGCCGGCGACGTCCTGGTGTGCGAGGTCACCGACCATGGTGCGGGCATTCCGGCCGAGCGGCTCAACGGGCAGGCGCTGCCGCCCAGCCACTCCATCAGCGGGCGCGGGCTGTGGCTGGCCCGGCACCTCGTCGACGACGTCGAGGTGCGCTCGAGTGAGGACGGCACCATCGTGCGGCTGAGCAGCGCGGTGCCGGACTAGTGCTGGGTGACGCGCCCCGTCAGGAGACCTCGTCGACGTAGCGCCAGGCGCCGCCGACCTTCACGAAGCGGCTGCGGTCGTGCATCCTGCCCGGGCGGCCGTCGGCGACATACCGGGCGCGAAACTCCACGACTCCCTCGGTGTCGAACAGGCCGCCGCCCTCGCGGTCCAGAATGGTCAGCCCCTGCCAGTTCTGGCCCTCCTCGAGGGTGAGCGCCCGCGGCCGGGTCTTCTCGTGCCAGGTGCGCAGCAGGAACTGCCGGTCGCGCACCACGTACGCCGTGTAGCGGGCCCGCATGAGCAGCTCGGCGCTCGGCGGCTCGGCGCCGCGGTGGTACCTGCCACAGCAGTCGTCGTACGGTTCGCCGAGTCCACACGGGCAGGTGTCCATGCCGGACATTGTTCCCGACGCGCCCGCCGCCCTGCTCAGGGCCTGCCGCCGGCGGCGCGGCGCGCTAGCCTTACACCTGCTGGAACTGCCAGCGCTGGTTGGTCGAGCCGTCGCAGTCCCACTGCCGGGCCGCGGCGCCGGGCGCCGGGTTGGCGGCGTCGATGCCGATGCAGCGGCCGCTGTTGAGGTTCACGACGTGGTATCCGTCGCCGTCGCGGACCGGCCGCCACAGCTGGGTGGGCCCGCCGTGGCAGTCCGTGATGATGAGCTGCGGGCCGTTGTCCTTCGACCCGCCGCTGACATCCAGGCAGCGGTTGTCGGCGGCGTTGATGAGCTCGAACGTGTCCCGGCTGCCGTTCATCGCCTGAGGTACCCACAGCATGGTCCGGTTGTTGCCGTCGCAGGGCTGCTGGGAGGCGTTGCCGCCGTTGCCCGGGTTGGCCTGCAGGCACAGGCCGGAGTGGCCGGGGCGCATCAGGGTCGGCTTCGCGGCCAGCAGGGCCTTCGGCGGGGGCGGCGACGAGGGAGCGGGCGACGACGGGGGTGGCGCCGAGGACGGCGCGGCCGACGGCGCCGGCTGCGACGCGGCGGCGCTGGGCGGCTCGCTCTGCCCGGCGGCGCTGCTGGCGCGCGGCGGGTCCGACGTGAAGGCCCGCACGCCGAAGACGATGCCGACGATCAGCGCCAGCACCAGGAAGCCGAACGCGGCCAGCAGCACCTTGTCGGGCCTTCGCGCAGGCGGCTCGGGTGGCACCGGCCGGGGCCCGCCGTAGACGGTCATGGCCGCACAGCATAGATGAGCCGTGCGGGCGACACTGTGTCAATCCGTCCGCGTAGGAGTTCACACTGTGCAGCCCGCGTGCGCTGCTCACGGGCCATAAACTCCCGCGTGTACACACAGCGCAACGGTGCGCTGAGTGGAGGAGGGGTCGCAACGTGAAGGTCGCAATTCCGCGCGAGGTCAAGAACCACGAATACCGCGTGGCGATCACACCCGCCGGCGTCCACGAGCTCGTCGCGGACGGGCACGAGGTCTTCGTCGAGACCGGCGCCGGTGAGGGCTCGTCGATCACCGATCAGGAGTACCGGGAGGCCGGCGCCGGCATCCTGCCGACCGCCGAGGACACCTGGGCCGAGGGTGACCTGGTGCTGAAGGTCAAGGAGCCGGTCGCCGAGGAGTATGACCGGATGCGCCCCGGGCAGGTCCTGTTCACCTACCTGCACCTGGCCGCGTCCCGCGCCTGCACGCAGGCGCTCGTCGACCGCAAGGTCACCGGCATCGCCTACGAGACCGTGGAGCTGCCCGACCGGTCGCTGCCGCTGCTCGCCCCGATGTCCGAGGTCGCCGGGCGGCTTGCCCCGCAGGTGGGCGCGTACCACCTGATGCGCGCCGGCGGCGGGCGCGGCGTGCTGATGGGCGGCGTGTCCGGCGTGTACGCGGCGAAGGTCGTCGTCATCGGCGCCGGCGTCTCCGGGCTCAACGCGGCCGCGATCGCGCTGGGCATGCAGAGCGAGGTGCTGCTGCTGGACAAGAACATCTCCCGGCTGCGCGACGCGGACGCCATCTACCAGGGGCGCCTGCAGACGGTGGCGTCCAACGGCTACGAGATCGAGAAGGCCGTGATCGACGCCGACCTCGTCATCGGCGCCGTGCTGGTGCCGGGTGCGAGGGCGCCGAAGCTGATCGGCAACGACCTGGTCAAGCGGATGAAGCCGGGTAGCGTGCTGGTCGACATCTCCATCGACCAGGGCGGCTGCTTCGAGGACTCGCGCCCGACCACGCACGACGAGCCGACCTACCGGGTGCACGACTCGATCTTCTACTGCGTGGCGAACATGCCCGGCGCCGTGCCGCACACCAGCACGTACGCGCTGACCAACGTGACCCTGCCCTACGCGCTGGAGCTGGCCAACCGCGGCTGGCGCGACGCACTGCGCCGCGACCCGGCGCTGGCGCTCGGGCTCAACACGCACGACGGCCACGTCACCTACGGCCCGGTCGCGGACGCGCACGGGATGAACCCCGTTGCCCTGCGAGACGTCCTGGCATAGAACTCCATGGTGGACGTCGACGGCGGGATCCCGGGTGCGCAGCTCAACCGAGTCGTCGACGCGTACCTGGACCACCTGACCGTCGAGCGCGCTCTCGCGGCGAACACGCTCGCGTCGTACCGCCGCGACCTCGAACGCTACGTCGAGTGGCTGGTCGCGGCCGGGATCGGCCGCCTGTCCGACGTGGCCGCGCGCGACATCGCCGGCCACGTCGCGGCGCTGCGCACGGCCGGCGGCGACAGCCCGCCGCTGTCAGCCTCCTCGGCCGCCCGCGCCGCCAGCGCCGTGCGCGGCCTGCACCGCTTCGCGCTGCTGGAGGGGCTGGCGCCGGACGACCCCTCGCGCGAGGTGAAGCCGCCGTCGCTGCCCAAGCGGCTGCCCAAGGCGCTCGACGTCGACCAGGTGTCGCGGCTGCTCGCGGTGCCGCCGCAGGCCGGCGGGCCGCTGGACCTGCGCGACGCGGCGCTGCTGGAGTTCCTCTACGGCACCGGCGCCCGCATCTCCGAGGCGGTCGGCATCGCCGTCGACGACCTCGACCTCGACGCCCGGCCCGGCATGGCCGTGCTGCGCGGCAAGGGCGGCAAGACCCGGCTGGTGCCGATGGGCAACTACGCGCGCACGTCGCTGGACGCGTACCTGGTCCGCGGCCGCCCGTCGCTGGCCGCCAACGGCACCGGCGTGCCCAACGTGTTCCTCAACGCTCGCGGGGGCGCGCTGTCGCGGCAGAGCGCCTGGACGATCCTGCGCAAGGCCGCGCAACGGGCCGGCCTGCCGGTCGACGGGCCGGCCGGCGTCTCGCCGCATACGCTGCGGCACTCCTTCGCCACGCACCTGCTCGACGGCGGCGCCGACATCCGGGTCGTGCAGGAGTTGCTCGGGCACGCCTCGGTGACCACGACGCAGGTGTACACCCTGGTCACGGTCGACCGGCTGCGTGAGGTCTACGCGACGGCGCACCCGCGCGCCCGCTGACCGCGCCGCCGGGCATCGGCCGAATGTCCGGTGAAGTCCGGTTTCCGGTTCTGTAGAAGTGAGGTATGACCGCACCTCCGGAACCACCGGAACCACCGGAACCGCAGCGGCGCATCCTTGTCGCGGTTGACATCGAGCGGTACTCGCGGCGGGAGAACCTGCAGCAGTACCGCATCCAGCATGACTTGCGCCGGGCGCTCGCGGAGGCGTGCGACCGGCTGGGGCTGCGCCGGGGCGACTGGCTGACCCAGGCCGGCGGCGACGGCGAGCTGGCCGTCCTGCCGGCCGGCACGTCCGAGCCGCGGGTGGTCGCGCGCCTCGCCACCACCCTTGACGCGCTGCTGCGCGAGCGCAACCGGGACCTCGCCGCCGAGCTGCGGCTGCGGCTGCGGGTCGCGGTGCACGTCGGGCTGGTCCACGTCGACGGCGCCAACGGCTTCCCGGGCTCGGCCGCCGTGACCGTCTGCCGGATCGTGGACGCCGCGCCGCTCAAGCGGGCGCTCGCCGCCTTCCCGGCGGCCGGCGCGGCGCTGATCGTGTCCGAGCAGGTGTACGACGACGTCGTCGCGCAGCGGTACGAGGACCTTCGGCCCGAGGGGTACACCCGGATCCGCGTCGAGCTGCCCGACAAGGACTTCGCCGCGGTCGCCTGGATCACCGTCCCCGGCGAGCCGGCGGCGGACGTCGCGCGGGTCCTGCCGGACCTCCTGCCCGAGCCGGCCGCCCCGACCTCCCCGGTCCCGTCGGCCCCCGCGGCGCCGGCACGGCCCGGCGGCGGCTTCAGCTTCGGCAACCTGACCACGAACGGGCCGGCCGCGTTCGGTGAGAACAGCCGCGCCGTCTCCGGCCTGCCGGAGGTGCCCCGATGAGCGTGACGACGTCCGTTCCCCCTGGCGGCCCGGCCCCTGGCGGCCTGACCACCGGCGCGATCCCGACGCCGCCGTTCACGCACCCGCCGATGACCGCGCGGCCGCCGATGAACGACACCACCCGCAGGCTGTGCGCCGCGGCCTACCTCGACGACGAGTACGCGTACCGGGTCATCCAGGAGACCACCGGCGACGACCAGCGGGCCGTGCCGCCGTCCCTCGGCTTCGACATCGAGCCCGTCATCCGCCACTCCTTCCGGGCGCGCGGGATGCTGCTGTCCCGCGACGGCATCCTGAGCGCGATCCTGCTGGCCACCTTCGTGCTGTTGCCGATCGTCACGATCGGCTGGCTGTGCTTCGCCTGGGGCGTGCGCCAGATCCGCCTCGTGCACCGGCTGCGCCGCGAGGTGCTGTCCGGGCAGGTCACCGGCGCGCTCGCGACCCGGATCGGCGCGCTGCGCACCAACGGCGCCTGGGCGGCGGTCTTGCTCTCCGCCGTGCTGTACGCCTGCGGCTTCTCCTTCTCGCCGCTGTTCCTGCTGAGCCCGCAGGAGCCGGTGACGTCGCAGTACTACGGGCAGGAGCCCGACACCGTCACGACGCTGACGCAACGGCTGGTCGCCGCGTTCGACACCTCGCTCAGCCTGCTGATCCTGGCCCTGCCGCTGCTGTTCGCGCTGGTGACCGTCGGCTACGCGCTGATCGCCCGGGTCCGCACCTTCCGGACGCTGATTAGCGTCCTCGCCCCGGGCGCGAACGCGCCGCTGCCCGGGCTGCCCAGCACCCGGGTCGAGCGCCGCGTCGGCTGGCTGGCCGCCGCCCAGCGCGGCAACGTCTCGCTGCACTCGAAGCGGCCGTTCATGGGCGCCGGGGACACCGCGATGGTGTGGTCCATGGCGGTACTGCTGCAGGGCCGGGCGGTGCGCGCGGGCGCCGGCCGCCACGACGACACCGAGCGTTTCGACCGCGACGGCACCTTCGACCCCGGGTCCGTCTCCGCCCTGCGGCTGCAGCAGTCGGTCCACGAAGCGGTGCTGCGCCTGCAGGACGCCGCGCTGCCGGCGCACCAGCGGGTGCCCGGCGTATACGTCATGGACCGGATCATCGCCGACGGCGAGCGCTACCAGGGAGACCCGCTCATCGACCCGCGCAGCCGCACCGCGCTGCAGTTGGCCTCGGCGGACGCGGTGGCGGCGATCGTCGAGCAGCCGCAGGGCGGGGTGCGCCACTACCTGCACGTCCTCGTCGGCGTCGACGGCCGCGAGGTACGCCTGCGCGACGGGCGCGTGGCCGTGCCGCCGCAGTCGCAGGACATCGTCATCTCCGCGCACGTCCACGTCGCGGTCGAGGGCGGCAAGCTCTACGTCGAGTTCATCGGCACCGTCCTGCCCCCGATCCGCGACGAGTTCAAGATCATTGATCGGCTGCGCCCCGACCTCGGCCACATGATCGGCCGCGCCCTGCCCGGCCTCATGTCGGACTGGATGAACTCGTTCGACGCGCCCCGCCGGCTGCTGCGCTGGCTGCGTCAGATGATCTCGATCAACCAGCGGGCCCGGCAGGCGCACGAGGACGCGCTGGTGTTCAAGTCGTACGACCACGGCGCCCGGCTCTGCGTCCGCGAGCTCGCCGCCGAGTCACAGGTACGGACCTTTCTGCAGGATCTCGACGCCGGCAAGTACCTCAAGCTCGTGGAGAAGACCGTCCTGGCGACGGTGCTCGACTACCTCGAGCGGGCCGGGGTGGACACCTCGGAGTACCGGATGCAGATGAACCACATCCAGAACTTCTCGAACACATTCAGCAGCGCCACCTTCAACGGGCCCGCCGCGTTCGGCGCCGGCGCGCTCGCGCAGTCGGTGGGCGCACAACAGGCGGGAGTACCGGTATGAACTCGGCGAACGGCGGCGACTCGTTCACGTTCGACAACGTCGTGACCAACGGCCCGGCCGCGTTCGGCACGGGCGCGACGGCCATCTCGGGCGCCCCGAGCGCTCCGTGGCTGGCGGAGCTGCACTACATCCTGGGAGATTTCCACCGGCAGTGGCCGGCGACCGCGGCGACGGCCGAGCCGGCCCAGGTGGTGCGGGTGCAGGAGGCGCTGACCGAGGTGGACGAGCAGCTGCGGCGCACGCCGGTGGACCGGGCGGCGCTGAAGGACCGGCTGTCGAGGTTCTCGGCCGTGGTGGCGACGGTGGGCGGCCTGGCCGGCATCGCGGACCGCATCCGCGACTGGATGAGCTGACCGGGCCGGTTCCCCGGCCCGGCTCGGCCTCGGGCTGTTCGTTGCGGCGCGTCGCCCCCTTGGCGCCGGAGGGTGCCGTGGGCGACGCGCCGCCTGGCGCGGGCTACTTGTGGCGGTTGTACATGCGTGGGGCCTTGGGGCCGGCGCCCTTGCCGACGCCGCCGCGGCCGCCGCGGCCGCCCGAACCCGGGGGCAGCGAGCGCTGGGCCTGGGCGCGGCGGAGGGCCTCGAGCGGGTTGGCCGGCGCGCTCTCCTCGGCGGCCTCCGGGGCCGTGCCGTCGGCCTCGGGGCTGCTGTTCGAGGCGTGCGCGGCCTTCTCGGCGGTGCGTGTGGACTCGTCTGAACGGTTTACGGCAGGCATGTGAGCGTCTCCTTCGCGGGACGTGCTGGCTGCGGCCAACGGGCTGCTGGACAGGCTGCGAACGACTGGCAGTAGACGGACAGGCTGCTGCCGCGCGGGACGCGAAGCGGGGAGTGATGAACCCACAACGGGGGCCGGCCTGCTGCGCCGGATCTGCGGTCAGCGGCGGGCGCGCGCGGCGTCAGTGGGCTCAGAAACGCATGTGGAAGACGGTACAGCACCCCGGCCCCTCGCGCACGCGAGTTTCCGCCGGGGTGCTGTCGACGCGGTGCCGTTCAGGGGAACACTTTGACCGCGGGTGGCCACGCCGCCATGTTGTCCGCGTCCTGCGGCCTGATGCCCAGCGTGATCTGCGTGACCTGGGTCGCCGGGGTCGGCTTGAGGCCGTTGAGCTCGACCTTGACGTACGTGCTGCCGTCGCCGAGCACCCGCTGGCACTCGACGCTGGACGCACAGTCGAGCTTGTCGACCATCCTCGGCCCGGCGTCGGTGCGGCCGAACGACAGCGTCAGTGCCGGGAAGCTCTGCAGGTCGATCGGCTCGGTCAGGGGCAGCGCCGGGCGCTCCGGCGACAGGCGGACGGCCGACACCACCTGATTGCTGACCATGTCGGTGCCGTAGCTCACCGACAGCAGGTTGAAGCCCCGCGGCAGGGACGAGGAATGGAAGCCGACGGGGAACTCCCTCGTGGCCGACGGCGTGAGCCCTTCGGCGATCGCGGCGAGTTCCTCCTTGGTGGGCACGGTCTCCCGCGACGCCCAGTAGATGACCGCCCAGGCGTCCGGCGCGTACTGCCACGCCAGGGCCGGTACCTGCTCCCGCATCTTCTGGATCTCGGCCCGGTCGCTGGTCGACGGCGGCTGGGTCAAGTCGGCGGCGCGGTAGAGCAGCCCGACGCCCGTGCTCATCTCGAGTCTCTCCGTGGACTTGAGGAACGCGGTCGGCTGGAAGGCGCCGGAGCGGTAGACCACGAGGATCCCGCCGCGTTGCAGCTCCGGCATGCGGGACAGGCCCGACGCCGGCGTCGTCGTGGGCAACGGCGACGGCGTCGAGAAGGGGTTGGCCGACAGGTCGATCCCGGCGTCGATCGAGGACTGCTGGTACGCCACGGTCACCAGGTCGGGGTCGCTCACCAGGTAGGAGCCGGCCGTGTAGCCCTTGTACGTGGTCACGAACGGCCGCGCGTCGGCGAGCACCGTCCGGGCCGGCGACGTCGCCGGGTTGGCCGGGGTGCTCGGGTTGACCGCGGGCGTCAGGGCCGCCGGAGTCGAGGCCATGACCAGCGCGGCGGTGACGGCCGCGACCACGGCCGCGGCGCCCCCGCCGGCCGACGACAGCAGGACGAGCCGCCGCCGGCGGCGGGCGAGGTGCCGGCCCGCGGCGGCGATGTCCTCAACACTGAGCCGCGGTGGCGGCGCGTCGTCCCGCACCGACGTCAGCAGCGTGCGCAGATCCTGTTCCATGCCCTTCCCTCCCATCCTGGTCGTGGCCGAGGCCGAGGCCGATCGGGATGGCGCCATCCGCTGCGGCGCCGCCGGCAGTGTCGTCAGTGGCCTGAAGCTCCTCCGCGCCGAGCAGCGCGCGGAGCGCGGTGAGCCCCCTGGCGGTCTGGCTCTTGATCGTGCCCGGCTGGCGGCCGAGCACCTCGGCGGTCTCCTCAACGCTCAGTCCCTCGTAGTACCGCAGCACCAGCACGGCGCGCTGACCGGGTGCCATACGGGCGAGCGCGGCGCGGATCCGGAGCCGCTCGTCGACCTGGTCGGCGTGGTCGGGCCCGGGCAGTTCGGGCAGCGCGTGTCCGGCCGAGCGCTCCCGGCGGCGCCACGGCCGCCGGCTCTCGTCGACCAGGGCGTGCACGATCGCCCGCCGCACGTACGCCAGCGGCGTGTCCACCTTCTTCCACCGCACGTACAGCTTGGCCAGGGAGGCGGCGACCGCGTCCTCGGCGGCGTGCCAGTCCCCGCACGTCAGGTAGGCGAGCGAGCGCAGACCGTCGAATCGCGCGGTGACGAATTCGCGGAAACGCGCCTCGTCGTCTTGGTTCACCCGTCCGGGCTCCCTTCGTCGAGGGTGGACGCAATCGCCCGGGGAAGGGTTGCACACGATTGCGGATTCTTTCTCCGGGCAACGGGGCCTATGTCCCGATAAACGGAGAGTGTCGAGTAAATCGATACGTCCGCAGGGTCCTTGCCTGTCCATGGCGATTAAGGCGATAAGTCCGTGCCTGCGATCTGCGTCGACCGACCATCATGTTCGCCGTGATCACGGAGTAAAAATGCACAAAAAGCAGCACATTCGCTCCGTGATCATGAAGAAGTCCGTGCACTGTGGGCGCCGGACGCATGACCACGGAGACGCTCTTCATCAGCCTTTCGCCGGGTTGCTGCCGCGATCACGGTGCCGCGGCCGCGGCCGTGACTTCCGGTGACGCCGGTGGCGGGGTCGAGGCTTGCGGCGTCGGCGAGGACGGCGACTTGCTCGGCGCCGGGGGAGCGGAGGACGCCGGCTCGCTGCTCGGCGCCGGGGAGCTCGGGGACGCGCTCGCCGAAGCGGTGCCGCTTCTCGGCGACCCGTCGTGCGTCGGGGCGTGCGACGCGGCGGGGGCGCCCGGCCCGCGGCCCGACGTCGGCGTGGCCGCCGGCGTCGAGACGGTCGTGTGGGGGCCGCCGGAGTCGGGCGGCCCGGCGACCTTGCGGTTCAGCGCGATCACCGCTAGGACGACGCCGGTGACGAGCGCGACGATCGCCACGCCGGCGGCGACCGGGACCCACACCGGGCGCCCGGCCGGCTCGCCGTCGCCGGTTCCGCCGGGTTCGGGCGTCGTGACGACGGTCGGTGCTGAGGAGCGCACCAGCGGTACGACATCCAGGTCTTCGGCCGTGTCGGCCCGCGCGGCGCGGGCCGAGGCGGCCATTGCGGCGGCGGTGGGGAAGCGGTCCTGGGGATCCTTGGCCATGGCCCGCTCGACCAGCGCGCGCGTGGCGGGCGCCAGCGTCTCCGGCAGCGGCGGGGGCTCGTCCTGCAGATGCTTGATGGCGATCTCGAGCGGCGAGTTGCCGTTGAACGGCGGGGCGCCGGTGAGGCAGTGGTACGCCACGACGCCGAGCGCGTAGACGTCCGTCGACGGCGAGATGGGGTTGCCGGAGGCCTGCTCGGGCGACATGTACAGCGCGGTGCCGATGACGGCGTGGACCTTCGTGACCGAGGTGACCGACTCGGAGCGAGCCACGCCGAAGTCGACCAGGGTGACGGCGCCGTTCTCGGCGACGAGCAGATTACCGGGCTTGACGTCGCGGTGGATGATCCCCTTCTCGTGGGCGGCGTGCAGCGCGTCGGCCGCCTGGGCCACGATCTTGAGCGTCTCGTCGACCGGCAGCGTGCCCGCGTCCTTGATCCGCTCGCCGAGGGGGCTGCCGTTGACGAACGCCATGACCAGGAACAGCGTGCCCTCGGGGGTCTCGCCGTAGTCGTAGACGCCGACGACGCCCGGGTGCCCGATCGAGGCCATGATGCGCGCCTCGGAACGGAACCGGCTGCCGAACTCGGCGTTGGTCACGTGGCCCGGTAGCAGCACCTTCACGGCCACGGTCCGCCCGAGCGTCTTGTCGGTGGCCCGGAACACCTGCCCCATGCCGCCGCTGGCGACGAACTCCTCGATGTGGTACCGATCGCCGAGCACGTCCCCTGGTCTCAACACGTGCACGACCGTACCCAACGATGAGCTTCGCGACACGCCGGGCGCGCAATGCCATATGTACCCTGCAGTGACGTACAGTCGGGCAACGGCTGACTCGCTCCCCCCCGCAGGCCGACGCCGATTCGGTCCCGGGTGGAGACAAAGCCGCCGGGAGGGGCGAAGACAGCGATGACAGGCATGGGCGACCAGGCGGAGTCGTGGACCACCACGATGCGCGCCGAGCAGGCCTCGCTTGACCTCGGTGCGGAGCTCGGGCCGGCGGACCCGACCGCGTATACGATGCGCAAGCCGATCCCCGAGCCGATGCCGATGGACCGGCACGGCCCGGCGCGGATCATCGCGATGGCCAACCAGAAGGGCGGCGTCGGCAAGACGACGTCGACCATCAACCTCGGCGCGGCGCTCGCGGAGTATGGCCGGCGGGTGCTGCTCGTCGACTTCGACCCACAGGGCGCCCTCTCGGTCGGCCTCGGCGTCAATCCCCACAACCTCGATCTCACGATCTACAACGTCCTGATGGACTCCGACGTGACGGTCGAGGACATCAGGATCAAGACGGACGTCGCCGGGCTGCACCTGCTGCCGGCCAACATCGACCTGTCCGCCGCCGAGATCCAGCTGGTCACCGAGGTCGCGCGCGAGATGGCCCTGGCCCGGGTGCTGCGCCCGGTGCTCAAGGAGTACGACTACATCCTGATCGACTGCCAGCCGTCGCTCGGCCTGCTCGCGATCAACGCCCTCACCGTCGCGCACGGCGTCATGATCCCGCTGGAATGTGAGTTCTTCTCACTTCGCGGTGTCGCGCTGCTGCTCGATACGATCGACAAGGTGCGGGAGCGGCTCAACTTCGACCTGGAGCTCGAGGGCATCCTGGCCACGATGTACGACAGCCGCACCACGCACTGCCGCCAGGTGCTGCAGCGGGTCGTGGAGGCGTTCGGTGACAAGGTGTATCAGACCGTGATCACCAAGACGGTCAAGTTCCCGGAGTCGACCGTCGCCGGCGCGCCCATCACCACCCTCGACCCGGCCTCCTCCGGTGCGCGCAACTACCGGCAGCTGGCGCGCGAGGTGATCGCGCAGCAGGCCGAGCGGCGGCTGTAAGGGTTATCGCTGTTCGTGCGCTAGGTTCTTCGCGTGACTGAGCCGGTTTTGGACTCGGCGTCGGTTTTCGACTCGGCGTCCCCGCCCCCGCCGTCCTCGGACGCCGCCGGGCAACTGGACGCTGCGCCGGTTCCCGCGTCCGCGCCGGCCCCTGCGGACATCCCGGCGGCTTCTTCGGACCCGTCGGCTCCGGCCACCTCCGGTTTCCAGGTCAGGCTCGCCAATTTCACCGGCCCGTTCGACCTGCTGCTGCAGCTCATCGGCAAGCACAAGCTCGACGTCACCGAGGTCGCGCTGCACACGGTGACGGACGATTTCATCGCGTACATCAGGGCGATGGGCGACGCCTGGGACCTCGACGAGGCCTCGGAGTTCCTGGTCGTGGCGGCGACACTGCTCGACCTCAAGGCCGCGCGGCTGCTGCCCTCGGCGACCGTCGAGAACGAGGAGGACCTCGCGCTGCTCGAGGCGCGGGACCTGCTCTTCGCGCGGCTGCTGCAGTACAAGGCCTTCAAGGAGGCCGCCGCCCACATCGCCGGCCTCGAGGCGGTCGGGTCGCGGCGCTACCCGCGGTCGGTCGCCCTCGAGCCGCGCTACGCCGAGGCGCTGCCCGACCTGGTCCTCGGCGTCGGCCCGCAGCGGCTGCTGAAGCTGGCGCTGAAGGCGTTCACCCCGAAGGTCCCGCCGGTCGTGTCGATCGCGCACATCCACATGGTGCGGGTCAGCGTGCGCGAGCACGCGAACATCATGCGCGACCGCCTGCTGGAATGTCGTGTCGCGACGTTCGCCGACCTGTGCGTGGACTGCGAGTCCACGCTGGAGGTGGTTGCCCGCTTCCTCGCCCTCCTGGAGTTGTACCGCGAGAATCTGATCAACTTCGAGCAGGTGCAGGCGCTGGGCGAACTCATCGTCCGCTGGACGGCCACCGAGGACGCGGACGTGAGCATCGAGGTCGAGGAGTACGAAGGGTCGCCGGCTCCGGCGGCCGGCCCCGCTCCTGCCGTCACCGCCGATCCGACGGTGGGCGGGGACACTGGGGCGGACGTGGACAGCGAGGTGGACGAGTGAACCAGGACGACAAGCCGACGGGGTCGCTAGCCGACCAGGCCGCGAACTGGATTCCACCGTGGGCCCGCCCGAAGCCGGAACCGCAGTCGCAGTCCTTCCCCGAGTTGCGGTGGCAGTCCGACCCCGAGGAGCCCGGCTCCCCGGATTCCGCTGATGCGCCGGCCGACTCGTCGGAACCCACCGCGACGGAGGATTCGGCTTCCGGCTCGTCTTCGGAGCCCGAGCCGGTCTCTGGGCCTGAGCCTGAGCCGGTCTTCGAGCCCAGGCCGGAGCTTGGGCCGGATTCTGCGCCGGAGCCCGAGCTTGCGCCGGTTGCCGAGCCTGGACCGGTTTCCGAGTCTGACTCCGAGACCGTCCTCGAGCCCGAGCCGGTCACTGAGGCGGAGCCCACCTCGGTTGCCGAGCCGGGACCGGCTTCCGAGTCTGACTCCGAGACCGTCCTCGAGCCCGAGCCGGTCAGTGAGGCGGAGCCCGACTCGGTTGCCGAGCCCGGCTCTCCGGCTGCGGCCGGGTCGGTTGTCGAGCCTGAGATGGCGGTCGAGCCCGAGCCTGTCGTCGAAACCGAGTCCGATGCTGCATCGGAGCCCGTCGCCCCGTCTCAGCCCGTCGTGGACCCCGAGTCCGTCGTTGAGGCCGTGGGTGCGCCCGGCGCCGGGGTGGACACGAAGGGTGAGCGGGAGGCTCCGGCCGAGAGTGTCCGGGCGGAGATGACGGACAGTGAGCTTCGCGGTGCGGTGGAGGCGATCCTGCTCGTCGTCGACGAGCCGACCAGCGAGGTGACGCTCGCCCAGGTGCTCGAGCAGCCGGTCGATCGGGTGCTGGCGGCGCTGGAGGCGGCGTCCCGGCAGTACACCTCGATGGGTTTTGGCTTTGATCTTCGGCGGGTGGCCGGGGGCTGGCGGCTGTACACCCGACCCGAATATGCCGCACATGTGGAGAAATTCGTTCTCGACGGGCAGCAGATCCGGCTCACCCAGGCCGCGCTGGAGACGCTTGCCGTAGTCGCGTACAAACAACCGGTAACCAGGTCGCGCATTTCGGCCATCCGCGGTGTGAACTGTGACGGCGTGGTCCGTACGCTGGTTACGAGGGGTCTGATCGAGGAGACCGGGAGTGAGCCCGAGAGCGGCGCATTCCTGTACCGGACCACCACGCTGTTCCTGGAGAAACTCGGCCTGGACAGCGTCGATCAGCTGCCGCCGCTCGCCCCGTTCCTGCCCGACGACATAGATGAGATCGCCGATGCCCAGCGTTGACCCGTCCATTGAGTCCGAGTTCGTGGAGTTCGAGGGTTCCGCCTTCAACGCGCCACCGGACGCCGAGCCGCCGCGCCACGAGGAGCGGCTGCAGAAGATCCTGGCCGCGGCCGGCCTAGGCTCGCGGCGCACGTGCGAGCGCATGATCGACGAGGGCCGCGTTACCGTCAACGGCAAGGAGGCCACACTCGGCGACAAAGCGGACGCGGTACGTGACGCGATCCACGTCGACGGTCAGCGACTGGTGACGGACACGCGAATGGTGTACCTGGCGCTGAACAAGCCACGCGGCGTGGTCTCGACGATGGACGACGACAAGGGCCGCGACGCGATCGCCGACTTCCTGCCGAACATCAGCACGCGAGTGTTCCACGTCGGCCGGCTGGACCAGGACAGCGAGGGCCTGTTGCTGCTCACCAACGACGGGGGTCTGGCGCACAAGCTGATGCACCCGTCGTACGAGGTCGCCAAGACGTACCAGGTGGAGATCCCCGGCCCGGTCCCACGCGCGATGGGCCGGGAGTTGAAGGCCGGCGTCACACTCGAGGACGGCCCGGCGAAGGTGGACTCGTTCCGGGTCGTGGACGCCTACGGCAAGGTCGCCCTCGTCGAGGTCGTTCTGCACGAGGGCCGCAACCACATCGTGCGCCGCATGTTCGACGCGGTGGGCTTCCCCGTGCAGCGGCTGATCCGCACCCAGATCGGCCCGATCCGCCTCGGCGACCTGCGCCCGGGCCGCACCCGGCACCTGTCGCAGGCCGAGGTGGGCACCCTGTTCAAGGCGGTCGGTGAGTAGCTGGGGATCGCCGACCGCTCCGTCCGTCTGGATAGCACCGAATTGTCGGCCGCGTGCTTTGCGTGGCTGACAATTCGGTGCGGGCGGCGGGCTGCCGCTTGTTCCCCGGTTCAGGCGGATCGGCGCATGGCGCGGATGCCGACGGCGAGGCCGACCGCCGCCGTCAGGGTCGCGGCCATGAAGCCCCAAAGCACGGCAGGTTCGTCGATCCGGCCCGCGAACAGCAGGCGCTCGGCCGTCACCATGTGCGCCAGCGGGTTCAACTTCGACGCCGCCTGCATCCATGACGGTCCGGTCTCCAGCGGCAGCAGCATGCCGGACAGGATCATCAGCGGGAACAGCAGCGTCTGGTGGACGACCCAGAACATCCAGTCAGTGCGGCGTACCGCCACGGCCAGGGCGTAGCTCAGCGAGCCCAGGCCGATGCCGAAGAGGACCAGCAGTGCCAGGCCCAGGAGCGCGCCCACCGGGAACAGTTCGAACCCGAACGGAAGCATCACCAGGATGATCACCAGGGCCTGGCCGGCCAGCGGGACCATCTCCTTCAGCGCGCGGCCGACGAGCAGGGACCGGCGGGACAGCGGCGTTACCAGCATGCGCTCGTGCGAGCCGGTCAGGAACTCGCCGAGCAGGGTCGCGCCGACCGTCGACGTGCCGAAGAGTGTCGTCATGACCAGGATCGCCGGTACGAACCACTGCCAGACGTCTGCTCCGAGCCCGTCGGGCTGGTCGCGCATCGAGCCCGCGAGCAGAGGGCCGAACAGCGCCAGGAACACCAGCGGCTGGACCATGCCGAAGATCAGCGAGAACGGCGAATGCAGCAGCGGCCGCAGCTCGCGTCCGGCGACGATGGCGATGTCGGACAGCGCGGAGGCAAGCCGCGGCCGCAGGTTGCGGTCCGTGCCGACCTCGGCACTCGATAGTGTGGTCATTGCTGCTCCTTCAGATGACACGACGTTGCGCCGGTGCGGCGACTGCCACCGGTGACGTCGAGGCGGGAATCACGGGTACGGCGACGACCGCGCCGGCGCGCGGTCACGCGTGTTCCCGCAGGTTGCGGCCGGTCAGGGCAAGGAACACGTCGTCCAGGGTCGGGCGGTGGACCTCGGCTGTCCGCACGGCGCCGGCGGCGGCCATCACGAACTCGGGTAGCGCGGCCGGGCCGTCGTTGACGCGCACGTCAATGCCGTCGTTGTGTACCGTCAGGTCGCGGGCCCCCGGCAGCGCCGACGCCGCTCCGGCCAGGGTCGGGCCGTCGCCCGAGGCGATGATTCGGTCGCCGGCCAGCTTGGCCTTCAGGGCCGTCGGAGTGTCATCGGCGATCACCTCTCCGTGGTCGACGATCACGACCCGTTCGGCCATCGTGTCGGCCTCGTCGAGGTAGTGGGTCGTCAGCACGATCGTCATGCCGATCTCGGCACGCAGGCGGGCGATGTGCGACCACAGGTTCGCCCGGTTCTGCGGGTCCAGGCCGGTCGACGGCTCGTCGAGGAACAGCAGCTCGGGGGTGTGCACCAGGCCGATCGCCACGTCGAGGCGGCGACGCTGGCCGCCGGAGAGGTCGGTGACCTTGCGTTCGCCCAGGTCGGCAAGGTCGAGCGCCTCGAGCAACTCGTCCGCACGGCGGTAAGCGGTCTTGCGGTCCATACCATAGATCCGCCCCTGTACCCGCAGCTCGTCGCCGACCCGCTGGGTGTGCGCGGCTCCGTTGCCCTGCCCGACGTACCCGATGCGGTGGCGCACCTGGGCGGGCTCGCGCACCACGTCGTGGCCGGCGACCGTCGCGGTACCGGACGTCGGGGCGATCAGCGTCGTCAGCATCCGCATCGTCGTGGTCTTGCCGGCGCCGTTCGGGCCGAGTACCGCGACCAGCTCGCCCGGCTCGACGTCCAGGCTGATGCCGCGTACCGCGTGGACCGTCGTCTTCCGGCCGGTGGCGAAGTCCTTCGTCAATCCTCGCGTTCGAATCATGCGATGAGCCTCGCAAGAGATGCGGACAGTTCCTGTCCTGTTCTCCGGCGATACTGAACGCATGCTCGAAACCTCGGCCCGGCTGCTCGCTCTGCTGTCGCTACTGCAGGCTCGCCGCGACTGGCCGGGGCGCACGCTCGCCGACCGGCTCGAGGTCAGCCCGCGCACGGTCCGTCGCGACGTCGACCGTCTGCGTGAGCTCGGCTATCCGGTGCAGGCGACCCGCGGCCCTGACGGCGGGTACCGGCTCGACGCCGGCTCGGAACTCCCGCCCCTGCTGTTCGACGACGACCAGGCCGTCGCCGTGGCTGTGGCGCTGCAGACCGCGACGATGAACGTCCAAGGTGTCGAGGAGGCCGCGCTGCGTGCGCTGGCCACCGTCCGTCAGGTGATGCCGGCCCGGCTGCGCCATCGCGTCGACGCGCTGCGGGTGACCCGGGTGGTCAAGAACACCTGGCGCGAGGCTGACATCGACGCGGAGCATCTGCTCGCGATCGGCATGGCGGTCCGCGCGCGCGAGGTGTTGCGGTTTGACTACGCCGGGCGACGCGAGATGGCCGAGGGAGTCGACCAGGACCGGCCGCCGCGCCGCACCGAGCCGCACCACCTCGTCACGTGGGGTGGCCGGTGGTACCTCGTGGGCTGGGACCTCGATCGCAAGGATTGGCGCACGTACCGTGTTGATCGTATGACGCCGCGCTCACCAGGCGGGCCAAGGTTCACGCCGCGGACGCTGCCGGCGCCGGACGTCGCCGCGTTCATCGCCGAGCGATTCGAGCGTCACGATCCGTTGCCCTGCCGGGGGACTGCGATCCTGAACGCGCCGGCCGCGGTGGTGAACGATTGGCTCCGCGGCCAGGGGGTCGTGGAGGACTTCGGGCCGGACCGGTGCCGGGTCACGGCCGGCTCGTGGTCGTGGACCGGCCTCGCCGCGTGGTTCGGCATGTTCGACGTCGATTTCGAGCTGGTCGGGCCGCCGGAGCTGCGCGCCGCGGCCGCCGGGCTCGCCGGCCGGTTCTCCAGGGCTGTGGGCGCGGCGCCCTCCTGAGATTGCCATCCGTAACCGGTGACGCCCCGAGAAGGGCGACGCGTCTGAGCGTCGAGAAGTGTCGCCCGCGCCGGTGGGCACCTGGCGTACCGATGAAGGAGAAAGGCCGGCCGGAACCTCCCTCGGTACTCCGGCCGGCCGGCAAAGAGCGGGTCGATCAGCCTTTTCGGACCGTGGCGAGAGCCTTACCCCAGGTCACCGTCTGGTCGAGGACGGTGTTCAGTGTGGCCTCGTGCTGCGGGCCGGGCTTGAAGACGCTGAAGTTCTCGAAGTCCGAGTACAGTGACAGCGCGACCTGGGCGCGCACGTCGGCGATCTGCAGCTCGCCGGCGATGAGCCGCAGGTGCTCGACCGCGCGCGTGCCGCCCGCCGAGCCGTAGCTGACAAAGCCCGCCGCCTTGTTGTTCCACTCGGCGTAGAGGAAGTCGATCGCGTTCTTGAGCGCGCCGCTGGTCGAGTGGTTGTACTCCGGCGTCACGAAGATGTACGCGTCGAATTCGGCGATCTTGGCCGCCCACTGCTTGGTGTGCTCGTTCGCGTACTGGCCCAACGACGCCGGGACGGCCTCGTCCAGGTGCGGCAGCTTGTAGTCGAGCAGGTCGACCAGCTCGAACTCCGCGTCCCCGCGCCGGCTCGCGATGTCGTAGACCCACTTGGCCACGGCCTCGCCGTTGCGGCCCGGACGGGTGCTGCCGAGGATGATTCCGACCTTGGTCATTTGCTTGCTTCCTCTTCCTGGAGGGGCGTCACCGCCAAGGGTGACGTGTCACCGAGACGATAGCTCAGAACTACGGTGACGTGTCACCCATTCCCGTAGACTTCCTCTCGTGGCGGAACCGGACTGGCTTGACGAGCGTGAGCAGCGGGCCTGGCGCGGGTACCTTGCGCTGAACGACGAGATACAACGGCGCATGGCGCGGCAGTTGCTGCGCGAGACCGGCCTGACGGGTGCCGAGTACTCGGTGCTCGTGAGCCTGTCCGAGGCGCCGGGCGGGCGGCTGCGTGTGTTCCAGTTGCGCCACGCGGCCGAGTGGGAGAAGACCCGGCTCACCCACCAGATCACGCGGATGGTGGCGCGCGGCCTGGTCGCGCGCGAGCCCTGCCCGGACGACTCGCGCGGCGCATTCGTCGTGCTGACCGAGGCCGGCTGGGAAGCGGTGACGGCCGCGGCGCCGCGGCACGTCGCTCACGTGCGGCACTGGTTCTTCGACGCTCTGAAGCCGGAGCAGGTGGACGCGCTGATCGACATCTCGCGGTCGGTGCTGACCCGCCTGCCGGAGGCCGATCGGGTGATGGGGGAGCCGTGCACGCGGTCGGTCGTCGACGGGGCGCTGGCGTGCGGCCCCGATCCGGCCGACGTGATCGAGGCCGGCGCCAATCTGGGCGAAATGTCCGAAATATTCGATCCGTGCCCGTCTCGTGACGATGGCGACAGCGTTGATCGATGAGATCGGCAACCCGCATCCTGGGCGACATTTCGGAAATGTCCGAAACGGCGCCGGGACGCGTGGCGAGCCGGTACGCCGGCGTGTCATACCACGCAAACCAGGTGTGACAGCCGCCTCCCGTAGGTGGGTGTCATCGGCGGGTCAAGTACTGTTTTGAAGGGCTTCATCGAGTCATCTGTGTGAGGAGACGGGCGTGCACGACGAGGGCCGGCAACTGGTGGTTGCCGTCGACGGGCCGTCCGGCTCAGGCAAGTCGACGATCTCCCGGCGGGTCGCTCAGGCGCTCAACGCCCGCTACCTGGACACCGGCGCGATGTACCGCGCCGTGACATATGCCGTGCTGCGCGACAACGTCGACCTCGGCGACTCCGACAAGATCGCCGCGGTGGCCGAGGACGTGCGGATGACCATCGGGACGGACCCCGCGGCGCCGCACATCGGCGTCGACGGGATCGGCGTCGACCGCGAGATCCGCGGGCCCGAGGTGACGCGGGCGGTGTCGGCGGTCTCGGCGGTGCCGGCCGTGCGCGCGCTGCTCGTCGCCCGCCAGCGGGAGATCATCGCCGAGGCGGAACGGATCGTCGTCGAGGGGCGCGACATCGGCACGGTCGTGGCGCCGGCCGCCGACCTCAAGGTGTATCTGACGGCCGACGCCGAGGAGCGCGCCCGCCGCCGCAGCAGCGAAAACGCCACGAGCCAGGCGACGACCGCCGCCGACCTCGCCCGCCGCGACCGCCTCGACTCGACCCGCGCCGCCGATCCGCTGCGCCAGGCCGAGGACGCCGTCGTGCTCGACACCACCGCGCTCGGCATCGACGAGGTGGTCGAGCGGCTGCAGCGCATGCTCGACAAGGTGACGGCGTGAACTCGATGTCCGCGGACGTCTCGCGCGAGGCCGTCGACGCCGAGCCGGAGACCGAGCTGAGCCTGCCCATCGTCGCCGTCGTCGGCCGCCCCAACGTCGGCAAATCCACCCTGGTCAACCGCGTGCTCGGGCGCCGTCAGGCGGTCGTCGAGGACGTCGCCGGGGTGACGCGCGACCGGATCGCGTATGACGCCGAGTGGACCGGCCGGCAGTTCACGATCGTCGACACCGGCGGCTGGCTGCCCGACGCCCGTGAGCGCGCGAAGGCCATCGCCACGCAGGCCGAGATCGCCGCGCAGACCGCCGATGTGGTGCTCCTCGTCGTCGATGCCACGATCCCGCCGACCTCCGACGACGAGGCGGCCGTGCGCATGCTGCGCCGCAACGGCAGCCGGGTCATCCTGGTCGCGAACAAGGTCGACAATGACCGCATCGAGAGCGAGATCGCCAGCCTGTGGGGCCTGGGTCTGGGCGAACCCTTCCCGGTGTCGGCCCTGCACGGCCGCGGTGCGGGAGACCTCCTCGACAAGATTCTGGAAAACCTTCCAAAAGCCCGTCCGGTCGTACCACGTGAGGCCGGCCCTCGCCGTATCGCGCTGGTCGGACGTCCGAACGTCGGCAAGTCCAGCCTGCTGAACAAGCTCGCCAAAGAGGAGCGGGCGGTCGTCGACTCGGTCGCCGGAACGACCGTCGACCCGGTCGACAGCCTCGTCGAGTTCGGCGGCGAGACGTGGCACCTCGTCGACACCGCCGGCCTTCGCAAACGCGTTTCCCACGCCAGCGGCACCGAGTACTACGCATCGCTGCGCACCAACGCCGCCATCGAGGCCGCCGAGGTCGCGATCGTGCTGCTCGACGCGAGCGAGCCCATTTCCGAGCAGGATCAGCGCATCATCTCGATGGTCATCGAGTCGGGCCGTGCGCTGGTCATCGCGTTCAACAAGTGGGACCTCGTCGACGACGACCGCCGGTATCAACTCGGCAAGGAGATCGACCGCGAACTGCGCCGCGTCCCGTGGGCGGTGCGCGTCAACGTCTCCGCGCTGACCGGCCGCGCCGTCGACAAGCTCGCCCCCGCGCTGCGCACGGCCCTGGCGAACTGGGAGCGCCGCGTGCCGACCGGCCAGCTCAACCAGTGGCTCACCGCGCTCGTGCAGGCGACCCCGCACCCGATCCGCGGCGGGCGCGCCCCGCGGGTGCTGTTCGCCACCCAGGCCGGCGTGTCCCCGCCGAAGTTCGTGCTGTTCACCACGGGCGCCCTGGACCCGGGCTACGTCCGTTTCGTGGAGCGCCGCCTGCGCGAGGAGTTCGAGTTCACCGGCACCCCGATCCACATCACGGTCAAGCCGCGGAAAAAGAACAAGAAGTAGCGAATCCGGTCGGCGACCCTTGAGGTCACGTAATAGAGCCCGGCGGAGCGATCCATATCGTCGGCTGGCCGGTTACCTTGGCGACTTCGTCGAAGTCATGGTCGTAATGGACCAGTGTGAGGCTGCTCAGTTCGGCGGTTGCGGCGAGAAGTAGGTCGACAGCGCCGGCTGAGCGATGGGTGCCGCGAGCGGTCATGGCAGCCTGGACCTCGGCTGCCCGGCTGAAGACCCGCTCGGGCACCGCGATCTATGCGAAGGTTGCGGCGAACAGTTCCAGCCATTCCTCGCGGTCGGCCTTCGACCGGGCGCTGTGCAGCAGTTCCAGGTCGGTGAGGACGTCTCGGTCGCGCACCGGCCGGGCCACCGCGCTTGTGTCGATCAGCAAGCGGGCCGGTGTCACGCGCGGTACGTGCCCTTGTCCAGCAGTTCGTCGAATGCGCCGCTCTCTCCGAGCTCTGCGAGGCGAGCCAGGGCCTTGGCGCGGCGCAGCTGGCCGGCCGTCTCGCGCAGGGCGGTGTTGACCGTGTCCCTCGTTGTCTTGGTGCCGAGCAGCGCCGACGCCTCGGCAAGGGCGTCATCATCGATATCGATAAGTACCTTCGTCATCACGGACCACCCTTTGTAGCAATCGCGTATCTACAGCCGCGCGGGCCGGCGTGTGCGCTGCGTCACGGTGGGCATGAGGCCTCGAAACGGTCGGACAGGGCGTACCGGAGCAGGACCACGTCGTCCATCTGGCGGACCTCGGCCATGGTGGCGCGGTGGCCCGGATGCCACGGGAACCGGCCGTCGCCGACGAAGCGCGGCGCCCTCCCGTCGCCCACGAAGAACGGCGCGATCGCCAGCTGGAGCTCGTCGACAAGGCCGGCCGTGAGGAACGTCGTGTGAACCGTGCTGCCGCCCTCGACCAGCAGTCGCCGTACGCCGCGCGCCGCGAGATCCTCGAGGGCGAGGCCGAGGTCGACCGGATCGCCGCCGTCGACGACGGTGGCGCGGCCGTCCAACCGGGCGCGGTTGTGGCAGGCGGTCTTTGTCGCGCAGTACACGATCTTGTCGGTGTCACCCTCAGTGAAGAACCGTGACTCCGGGTCGACATCGCCGTGTCCGACGATCGCGACCTTGGCCGGCAGCGGCGGCAACCCGTTCTCGGCGCGCCGCTCCCGCCGCTCCTGGGCGCGCACCATGAGCCGCGGGTTGTCGCGGCGGATCGTGTTGGCGCCCACCAGGATCGCGTCGCATTCGGCGCGCATCGCGTCGACGCGGTCGAGGTCCTCGCTGTTGGACAGCACGAGCCGCTCGTCGGTGGCATCGTCCAGGTAGCCGTCGAGCGACATCGCGCAGCTCAGCAGCACATACGGCCGTTCGCGCGGCGTTGTGAAATCGCTGCTCGTGATCGTGCTCCGCGGCGGCGCGGGCGTCGACTCACCGTGCCGCGGCACGGTTCGCCTTCGCCGCGAGGTAGCCCGCGTTGGCGGGGCTGAGGAACACGCCGGTCGGCACCACGCTCGCCACCGTCACGCCGAGCCGGTCGAGTTGGTCGGCCTTGTCGGGGTTGTTGGTCAGCAACGCGATTCGCGGCACGCCGAGCGCGTCGAGCATCTGCGCCGCCGCCGAGTAGTCGCGCTCATCCTCCGCGTGGCCGAGAGCGATGTTCGCCTCGTACGTGTCCAGGCCCGTGTCCTGCAGCGCGTACGCGTCGAGCTTCGAGTACAGGCCGATGCCGCGGCCCTCCTGGCGCAGGTACAGCAGGAACCCGCCCGCCTCCGCGATGCGCTCGATCGCCTCGCGCAGCTGGGGACCACAGTCACAGCGCTGACTGCCGAAGATGTCACCGGTCAGGCACTCGCTGTGCAGGCGAACCAGGGGTGCGGCGCCGCCATCGGTGCTGCGCCGCAGTGCGCCGGCCCAGTCACCCAGCCCGAACGCGACGTGCTCACGCCCGTCGACCAGGCCGTTGAACGAGAACAGGCGGGCGGTGGTGCTGTACCCGTCGAGGAGCCGCAGCGGCACCGTCACCTGCGTACGCATCGTTGCCCCGGGCAGAGTTTCGAACATCCTTCTCCTTCAGCTGGCCACGGCGCGTCGGCGGAACAGCAGGACCGCGACGCCGGGAAGGCTCGACACCAACACCAGTACCCCGTAGACGGTCGCAGTTGCGACTCCCTGCGCGGCGGTCAGTCCGGCGGCGCCGAACGCCCACGCGGCGACGCCCTCGCGCGGCCCGAACCCGCCGACGTTCGCGGGCAGACCCATCGCCAGCAGGGCCAGGAGCGTCAGCGGCAGCAGCTCGGCGGCCGGGGCGGTCAGGCCGGCCGTACGCGCGGCGAGCAGAAACGTCACGAGGTGCCCACCGACGGCGACCGCCGAGAAGAACACGACGCCGGGCCAGATCCGCCGCGCCAGCAGCACTTCGCGGACGTCGGCGCGCGCGGCGCGTACCGCCCGGCGCCAGGCCTGTGGCCCACGCCGCCCGGCGACCAGTGCCAGCAGCGCGACGAGCGATCCGACCACGGCCAGCGCGATCGCGATGCGCGGCACGTACGGCCGAACCGGCGACGGCAGCGCCCACAACAGTGCCACCGCGAGCGTGCACTGCACCACCTGCCCCGCGGTGCGCTCCCACACCACGGCACGGATCCCCCGGCCGACGTCGCCGTGCTCCCGCCCGTGACCGACCGCACGGTCGACGTCACCCAGCACGCCCCCGGGCAGTATGGAGTTGATCAGCACCCCGCGGTAACAGTCCGCGATCGCCGTGCGCAGGGGCAGCCGCATGCCCAGCCCGCGTGCGACGAGCCGCCACCGCCAGGCGCACGCTACGATGGTCGCCGCCCCGACCCCGAGCGCCGCGACCAGCGCCCAGGCATCGATCATCCGCAGCCCGGCGAGGAACGGCCCGCTGCCCAGCCGCCACAACAGCATCGCCAGCACGGCCAGCCCGCCAAGCGTCCGCAGCAGCCCCCAGGGGATCTTCGGCTTCTGTACCCCGGCACGCCGACCTCCGCGAGCGCGGAGCGAGTTCTGAGCGTCGGGGCCGACCGCTGACGCCGGCGCATTCGGGTCCGGAGCGGCCTCGGGCGCGGGCACATGGATGCGCTGCATGGCGGACTCCTTCAGGGGATCTGTCAGTGTCTTACGCCGTCCGCGGAGATCGGGTTCATCTGGCGGAGCGTGTCAGCGACCGTACGGGTGGTTACCGTCCAGTCCGTCAGCGTCGCGCGGCGGGCCAGGGCCGCGTGGCGCAGGCGGCGACGAAGAGCGGGGTCGGTCAGCCAGCGGCGCAGGGCGGCGGCGAGCGCGGCCGGGTCGTCCGGCGGGACCAGCAGTCCGGGCACGGTGCCGTCCGGGGCGCGTCCGATGGCATCCGGCAGGCCCTTGGCGGTCGTTGCCAGGACCGGGATGCCGCGGGCCAGGGCCTCGGCGGCGACCATGCCGTACGTTTCGCCGCGGGACGGGTGGACGAGCAGGTCCGCCGCCGAGTACAGGGCGTCGAGGTCGGCGCCCGTCCTCGGGCCGGCCAGTCGCAGCCGGTCGCCGATGGTGACCGCGTCGATCCGCGCCGTCAGGGTGCGTACGAAATCCGGGTCGCGGTCCAGGTCGCCCACGCAGACGCACGTCCAGGGCAGGCCGGCGAGCCGGGCCAGGGCGTCCACCAGCACGTCGTGGCCCTTGTGGTGCCCGACCACCGCGACGCACAGCAGCGCTCCGCCCGCGCCGGAGTCACCGCCGCCGCCGATGGCGGGCCGGGCCGGGGTGACTCCGGGAGTGGCGACGTCGATACGGCCGACGGGAAGGTCGTACAGGTTCGACAGGCGGCGGCGCGTCCACTCGCTGGTGGCGATGATCGCGGACGCGGCGAGCAGCGTCCGGTGCTCAGCCGGGCGCGCCGCCGGGTCGGTGTCGCCGAACGGCATGTGCACCAGCACGGCCAGCCGCAGCCGGGGAGCGTGTGCCGCCATGGTTTCCGGCGCGCACGACGCGACCAGGCCGTCGACCAGGACGGAAGCGCCCGACGGCAGGCCTGCCACGAGATTGTCGAGCGCGGCCAGGTCGCCGGCGTCCGGCCGCGGCCAGGCGCCGTGCGCGGGGTGCTCGCGCACCGACCAGCCAAGTGCGGCGAGGCCGGTGCAGAGCTCGCGGTCGTACCGATTGCCGCCACTCGGCGCGGCGGCGTCGTCGATGTCGTTGGGCAGTACCACGTGCAACTCGGCGTCGCTCGGTCGCATGGCGTTCGCCGTGACCCGGTGCGGTCGGGTCACAGCGAGCGCTCGTACGTTGCCCAGGCGACGTGGGACTCGCGCAGCGTCACCGAGATGCGTTCCAGGCCCGCAGCGCCGGGGCCCAGGCCGCCCGCGTGCACGCGGGCGGCCAGGCGGTCGGCGACCACCGCGGCGAGCAGCTCCGTCGACGTGTTCACGCCCGTGAAGTCGGGGTCGTCGTCCAGGTTGCGGTAGTTCAGCGCGGCCAGGACGTCCTTCAGCTCCTCCGACGCGCGGCCGATGTCGACCACCAGGTTGTCGGCGTCCAGTTCCGGGCGGAAGAAGGTCACGTCGACGATGTACGTCGCGCCGTGCAGACGCTGGGCCGGGCCGAAGACCTCGCCGCGGAAGCTGTGGGCGATCATCATGTGGTCACGGACGGTGAGGCTGTACATGCGGAGCGGCTCCTGTCTCGGAAAGGGCTTACTCGCTGCCGTAGGTGATCAGGTGGCACAGGGCGGGCAGGTCGCCCGCGGCGAGGCGAGGGAGCACCACCGGTAGGTCCTCGAACGGCGAGGAGCCGGTGATGAGTGCGTCGAACGCCGGGTCGCGCAGCAGGCGCAGGGCCAGCGCCATCCGGTCGGCGTAGGTGCGGCTGGCACGCCGGGCCGGTGACACGGTGCCCACCTGGCTGCTGCGGATCGTGAGCCGGCCGGAGTGGAACGCGCCTCCCAGGGCGAGGGTGACCGGGCGGTCGCCGTACCAGCTCAGCTCCAGGACCGTCCCCTCCGGCGCGAGCAGGTCCAGCGAGTGCTGCAGGCCCGCCTGGGTGGCGCTCGCGTGCACGACGAGGTCGCGGCCGGTTGACGCGGTGTCCGGCGTCGCGAACGTCACACCTAGTGCCTCGGCGGTCGCCTTCCGTGCCGGATTGGTGTCGACGAGCTCCACCTCGGCGCCCGGGAAGCGGGCCAGCAGCGCGGCGACGCAGCAGCCGACCATGCCGGCGCCGATGACCGTGACGCGGTCGCCGATCAGCGGGGCCGCGTCCCACAGGGCGTTCACCGCGGTCTCGACGGTCCCGGCGAGCACGGCCCGCCGCGGGGGCACGCCGTCGGGCAGTCGCACGACCGACTCGCGCGGCACCACATAGGCGGTCTGATGAGGAAAGAGGCAGAACACCGCGCGGCCGACCAGAGGAGGCGGTCCGGCCTCCACGATGCCCACGTTGAGGTATCCGTACTTGACCGGATACGGAAAGTCGCCCTCCTGGAATGGTGCGCGCATGATCGCGTGCTGGTCCGGCGGGACCTTGCCGGATGACACCAGCGTCTCGGTGCCGCGGCTCACCCCCGAGTACATGGTTCGCACCAGGACCTCGTCGCCGGTCGGCGGGCGCAGCGTGACCGAACGGATCTCACCGCGGGCCGGTGCGGGGACCGCGGGGGAGTCGTCGGGGGCGGTGATCCAGAACGCCCGGGCCTCGCGCATCTGACGTTCCTTCCTGGTTCGGTTCATCGGCGGGGCGATCGAACCGCTGCGGAGCTGTACGCGTATGCATTGTCGGGTCCATGGTCACAAGCACAGCCATGTATACGGAGCGATGATGCCAAGGGTTCGAACTGGTCCGGTTGTTGGACTGATCTTCCATTTCGCCGTGCTGGGTGCCCTGGCCGCGAGTGCCGGGCTCGGTACGGCCGGCTGGCTGGTCGGTCTCGCCAGCGGTGTCGTCACGTTCGTGGCGCTGGGATACGGGCTGCGACGCTCCGCAGCCGTAGTGTTCGGCGCGGCGAACTGGGTCACGCTGACCCGGGCCGGGCTCGTCGGCGGGGTGGCCGCGCTGACTGCCGACTCGTTCTCGCGTCCCACGCCCGTGCCGGTCCTGTGCGCGCTGAGTGCCGTCGCGCTGGTGCTGGACGCGGTCGACGGATACGTCGCGCGGCGTACCGGCGGAGTCACGGCGCTGGGTGCGAAGTTCGACATGGAGACCGACGCCTGGCTGATCCTGGTGCTGAGCGTGTACGTGGCGCAGTCGGTCGGGCCATGGGTCCTCGCCATCGGGGCGATGCGGTACGTGATCGGCGTCTCCGCCTGGTTGGTGCCGTGGCTGCGTGGGCCGGTGCCGCCGCGATACTGGCGGAAGGTGGTCGCGGCGATGCAGGGCGTGACCCTCGCGGTGGCGGCCTCCGGGCTGCTCCCGCTCGGGGTGACGACCGCCGCCGTGGCGATCTCGCTGTTGTTCCTCGTGGAGTCGTTCGGCTCCGAAGTGTTGTGGCGCTTGCGGCGGCAGTCGCTTGCGGCGGCGGTGTCGTCCTGATGGCGGTGTCGTCGCATTCCGTGAGCGCCGGTGGCGACAGTACCGAGATCGACCCTCCGAGGGACGGCGCGAACGGCGTGTCCGCCTGGGTCGGGACGCTGCTCGGGGCCGCCGTCGTACTGTTCGCACTCCTCGCTCCCGACAGCCTGACGCAGTTCAGTCCAGCGGCGTTCGTACGCATCCCGATCGAAGGGCTGCTGCTCGTCGCGATGCTCCTCGCCGTACGCGGGCGGATGCGGACCGTTGTCCTCGCCGTTGCCGGGCTGGTGCTCGGCGTGCTCGTCGTTATCCGGCTGTTCAACCTCGGGTTCTACACCTCGCTGGGGCGGCCGTTCGACCCGGTGCTCGACCGGGTGCTGTTCCAGCCGGCGTTCGGGCTGGTCAGCTCGTCCGTCGGGCGCCCGGCCGCGATCGGGGTCGCGGTCGTGCTCGGGGTGGTGGTGCTGTCGGTGCCGGCGGGCATGATGCTGGCGCTGCGGCGGCTCGGGCGGCTCGCGCTGCGTCATCCGGTCGCCACGACCCGTGGCACGGCGGTACTGGCGGCGGTGTGGGCCGTGTGTGCGGTACTGAACGTGCAGGCCGCCCACGGCCTCCCCGTCGCGTCCGACAGCGCGACCGGAACCCTCGGCGACCAGGTTTCGCTCGTGCGCCGGGACATCAACGACGGGAAGGAGTTCGGCGACCAGGCCGCTGTGGACGCGTTCCGTGACAAGCCGGGTACGCAGCTGCTCACCGCGCTGCGCGGCAAGGACGTGCTGTTCACGTTCGTGGAGAGCTACGGGCGGGATGCGGTGCGGAACCCGCTGTTCGCGCCGCAGGTCGGGGCTACCCTCGACGACGGCACGCGGCGGCTGGAGGCGGCCGGGTTCGGTGCCCGCAGCGCGTTCCTCACCTCGCCGACGTTCGGCGGTGGCAGCTGGCTGGCCCATGGCACGCTGCTGTCGGGACTGTGGGTGAACAACCAGCGGCGCAGCGACACGCTGCTGGCCGGCGACCGGTTCACGATCAATGCGGCGTTCCGCCGCGCCGGCTGGCGTGTCGCCGGGATGATGCCGGCGAACGACCGGGACTGGCCGGAGGGCAGGTTCTTCCAATACCACGAGTTCTACGATTCCCGGAACATCGGCTACCGCGGGCCGAAATTCGGCTATGCGCCGGTGCCTGACCAGTTCACGCTCGCCGCGTTCCAGCGGCTCGAGCGCGGGCCGGGACACCAGCCGGTGATGGGGGAGATAGCCCTCGTGTCCAGCCATGTGCCGTGGACGCCGCTCCCGCGCATGGTCGGCTGGAACGAGGTCGGCGACGGCACCGTGTACGGCTCGATGAGCACCGCCGGCGACCCGCCGGACGTCGCGTGGCGTGCGTCGGAGAAGATCCGCACCGCGTACCGAAACGCGATCGTGTACTCGCTGAGCAGCATCATCTCGTACGTCGAGGAGTACGGGGACGACAACCTCGTCGTGGTGTTCCTGGGCGATCACCAGCCGGCGCCGGTCGTCGTCGGTGACACGCTGAACCGGGATGTACCGATCGCGATCGTCGCGCGTGACCCGAAGGTGCTCGACCGCATCTCGGGCTGGGGATGGCAGAACGGGCTGAGACCTGACGAGCAGGCTCCGGTGTGGCGCATGGATGCGTTCCGTGACCGCTTCCTGACGGCCTATGCGTGACGGACGCGGAACGTGTGGGTACGCGCGACGGCGTAGGCGACTCCGGCGGCCCCGGAGCGCTTCCGTATCCTCGGTCGCGGCGTGGGAAGCGCCGTCAGCGAGTCGCGCGGGATGGAGCAACGGATGCCGAGAGGAACGCGCCGCCTCGGCGAGCGCGGGAGGATCGGGCCGTTCCCGGTGTGGGCCGTCGTGACGGTGGCCGTCGCGCTGGTCGCGGCCGTGCTCGTCGTCGCGGTCCCAGGGGCGCGCGGCGGACCGTCGCGGGACGCCGGGGCGAACTCGCCGGCCGGCGCGGCGTCGCCGGGGCGGGACGGCGCCGGCTCGCCGGCCGCGGCGTCGCCGTCGGCGAGCCCCGACTGTGCCGCCTCGCTGGTGGCCAAGATGACGCTGGAGCAGCAGGCCGCCCAGCTGTTGATGATCGGCACGCCGATCGGGTCGCCGTTGAACGCGGTGCAGACGATTCAGCGGTACAAGATCGGGGGGATCTTCCTGGCCGGGCGCAGCTCGGCGTCGGCCGCCTCGATGCGGCAGGCGATCGGGCAGCTGCAGGAGGCGTCCCGGCAGGCCTCCGGGCTCGCGCTGCAGATCGGCATCGACCAGGAGGGCGGGCAGGTGCAGAGCCTGAAGGGCGCGGACTTCCCGGCCATCCCGTCGGCGGTCAGCCAGGGCCGGCTCGACGGCGACACGCTGAGCGACCGCACCGCCGAGTGGGCGGGGCGCCTCAAGGACATCGGCGTGACCATCGACCTCGCGCCCGTCGCCGACGTGGTGCCGGCGGACGTGGGCAAGGCGAACCCGCCGATCGGAGGGTTCGACCGGCAGTACGGCTCGACGCCGGACGAGGTCGCCGACGACGTGGCGACCGTGGTGTCGGCGATGCAGGGCGCCGGGGTGCTCACCACGCTCAAGCACTTCCCGGGGCTGGGCCGGGTGCGGGTCAACACGGACACGGCGACCGGCGCCCGCGACGACCTGACCACCGCGGACGATCCGTCGCTGCGGCCGTTCAGCAAGGGCATCGAGGCCGGGTCGGCCGCGGTCATGATCTCCTCGGCGACCTACCCCAAGCTCGACCCCGCCAACGTGGCCGCGTTCTCCGCGCCGATCGTCACCGACCTGCTGCGCGGCAAGCTCGGCTTCACCGGGCTGGTGCTGTCCGACGACCTCGGCGCCGCCGAGGCGGTCGGCTCGGTGCCGTTGGGGCAGCGGGCGGTGCGCTTCGTAAAAGCGGGCGGCGACCTGGTGCTCAGCGTGCGACTGTCCGACGCGGGGCCGATGTCCGAGGCGCTGGTCGCGGCCGCGAAGAGCGACCCGGCGTTCGCCGCGCGGATCACCGAGTCCGCGACGCGCGTGGTGCGTAGCAAGATCCGTGCCGATATCGCGAGCTGCGCGAACGCCGCGACGTCATGATCACGGAGTGCTCGTGTACCAGGCCCTGGTACACGAGCGCTCCGTGATCATGGCGAGGTCCGAACAGCCGGGGTGAAGGACACGTCCAGTCCGTCCGGGCCGAGCTCGACGGTGATCGTCGCTTCCTCGGTGACGTCGCTGGCAAGCAGGGCGCGGGCGATGCGCGTCTCCAGCTCCCGCTGCAGGAAGCGGCGCAGCGGGCGGGCGCCGAACACCGGGTCGAAGCCCGCCTCGGCGATGAACCGCCGCGCGCCCTCGGTGATCCGCAGCGTGATGCGGCGCTCCTCGAGGCGCGCGCGAAGGTCCTCGATGAGCAGGTCCACGATCCGCTCGATCTCGGGCAGGGTGAGCGGCCGGAACAGGACCGTCTCGTCGATGCGGTTGAGAAACTCCGGCCGGAAGTACCCGCGCAGCGTGTTCATGACGCCGGTGCGGGCCTCCTCGGTGAGCCGGCCGTCGGGCGTCACGCCCTCGAGCAGCAGCTGCGAGCCCAGGTTGCTGGTCATGATGACGACCGTGTTGCGGAAGTCGACGGTGCGGCCCTGCGCGTCGGTGAGCCTGCCGTCGTCGAGCAGCTGCAGCAGGATGTTGAAGACGTCCGGGTGGGCCTTCTCGATCTCGTCGAGCAGGATCACGGAGTACGGCTTGCGGCGCACCGCCTCGGTGAGCTGCCCGCCCTCCTCGTAGCCGACGTACCCGGGCGGCGCCCCGACCAGGCGGGAGACCGTGTGCCGCTCCTGATACTCGCTCATGTCGAGCCGGATCATGTTGTCTTCGGTGTCGAAGAGCGCGGCCGCGAGGGTCTTGGCGAGCTCGGTCTTGCCCACGCCGGTCGGGCCCAGGAAGAGGAACGAGCCGATCGGGCGGCGTGGGTCCTTGATACCGGACCGGGCGCGGACGACGGCGTCGGCGACGACCTGCACCGCCTCGTCCTGGCCGACGACGCGCTCGTGCAGGATGTCGGCCAGGCGCAGCAGCTTGTCCCGCTCCGCCTCCAGCAGGCGGTTCGTCGGGATGCCGGTCCAGCGGGCGACGATCCCGGCGATCTCGTCCGGCGTGACCACCTCGCGCAGGAGCCGATGCCCGCCCTGCTTGTCGGTGAGCCGCTCCTCCTCGGCCCCCAGCCGCCGTTCGAGCTCGGGCAGCCGGCCGAGGCGCAGCTGCGCGGCGCGGTCCAGGTCGTACTGGCGCTCGGCGAGGTCGGCCTCCCGGCGTACCCGCTCGATCTCCTCGCGCAGCTCCTGCACCTTGCGGATGGCCTGGCGCTCGGCGTTCCACTGGGCGCGCATGGCGTCGACCTCGCCCCGCAGGTCGGCGATCTCGCGGTGGATCTGGTCGAGGCGGGCGACACTGGCCGGGTCGGTCTCCTTGGACAGCGCCGCCTCCTCCATCTCGAGGCGCATGAGGCGGCGGGCGGCCTTGTCGAGCTCGGCCGGCTGCGAGTCGATCTCGGTGCGCAGCATCGCGCAGGCCTCGTCCACAAGGTCGATGGCCTTGTCCGGCAGGAAGCGGTCGGCGATGTACCGATGGGAGAGCCGAACGGCCGCCACGAGCGCCGCGTCGAGGATGCGGACCCCGTGGTACACCTCGAGGCGCTCCCGCAGCCCGCGCAGGATGGTGATCGCGTCCTCCGGGCTGGGCTCGGACACCAGGATCGGCTGGACGCGCCGCTCGAACGCCGCGTCCTTCTCGATGTGCTTGCGGTACTCCTCCAGCGTCGTCGCGCCGATCATGCGCAGCTCGCCGCGGGCCAGCATCGGCTTGAGCAGGTTTCCGGCGTCCATCGCGCCCTCGGCGGCGCCCGCGCCGACGACGGTGTGCAGCTCGTCGACGAACAGCAGGATGCGGCCCTGCGCGGCGGTCACCTCGGAGAGCACGGCCTTGAGCCGCTCCTCGAACTCGCCGCGGTACTTCGCGCCCGCGATCAGCGACCCCATGTCGAGGGCGAAGATCGTCTTGTCGCGCAGCCCCTCGGGCACGTCGTGGTTGACGATGCGCTGCGCCAGCCCCTCGACGATCGCGGTCTTGCCCACGCCGGGGTCGCCGACGAGCACCGGGTTGTTCTTCGTCTTGCGCGACACGATCTGCACCACGCGGCGGATCTCCTCGTCGCGGCCGATGACCGGCTCCAGCCGGCCCAGGCGGGCGTCGGCGACGAGGTCCCGCCCGTACTTCGACAGCGCCTCGTACGCCGCCTCGGGATTGGCCGAGGAGACCCGCTGCGCGCCGCGCACCGAGGTGAGCTCGTTCAGCAGCCGCTCACGGTTGACGCCCACGTTGTGCAGCCGCCGTCCCGCCGCGGTGGACGAGCCCTCGTCGACGAGCGCCAGGAGCAGGTGCTCGACCGAGACGTACTCGTCCTTGAGCCGGGCCGCCTCCCGCTCCGCCGCGTCGAGGAGCCGGGCCATCCGCTGCGTGATCGACACCTGCCCGGGCTGGGCGCCGGGGCCGGTGACGCTCGGGCGCCGGTTCAGGTCGGCCCGCACCTGCGCGCGCAGGTCGGCCACGTCGACGCCGCAGCCGTTCAGCAGCCGCACCGTGACGCCCTCGGGCTGGTCGAGCAGGGCGAGCAGCAGGTGCTCGCCGTCGACCTCGGCGTGGCCCGCGCGGGTCGCCAGGTGCTGCGCCTCCATCAGCGCCTGCTGAGACCTCTCGGTGAGCCGGTTCAGGTCCACGACCGCCTCCTCAGTTCGCCCTCGAGCTCGTCGATGCGGGCGAGCAGGTCCAGCACCACGCCGACCGCGGCGTAGTTGAGCGGAAGGGCCGCCCGCAGCCGGCGGATCCGGGCGAGCCGGGCCAGCTGGGAGCCGGGGAACGCGGGCTCGCCGCGCAGGCCGGCGACCGGCTCCAGCAGGCCAAGCGCGACGAGGCGCGTGACCAGCTGGGGGTGGACGCCACCGGCGGCGGCGAACGCGTCCAGGGACAACGCGTCCAGGGACACGGACGGGCGATGGACGATCGCATAAGTCATCGGGTACTCCGGGGGTCGTACTTGGAGACCCTCGCCAGCTCCTCGAACAGCCGTCGTTCCTCGGCCGTCGGCGCCGGCGGGACCATGATCCTGATTTCGGCATAGAGGTCGCCGGGGTTGCCGCGCGGGTTCGGCAGCCCCTGGCCGCGCAGGCGCAGCCGCCGCCCGGAGGACGAGCCGGCCGGCACGTCCAGCCGCACCTCCCCGCCCGCCGGGGTGCGCAGCGGCACCTTCGCCCCGAGCGCCGCCTCCCACGGCGTGACCGGGAGCCGCGCCGTGACGTCCCGGCCGGAGACGGTGTACCGCGGGTCGGGCGCCAGGTGCACGATGAGGTACAGGTCGCCGGGCGGACCCCCGCCGAGGCCACCGGATCCCTGCCCGGCGAGCCGGATCCGCTGCCCCTCGGTCACCCCCTGCGGGATCGCCACCTCGTAGCGGTGCCCGCCGGGCAGGGTGACCGTGCGCCGGCCGCCGCGGTAGACGTCCTCCAGGCCGATGGTGAGCTCGGCCTCGGTGTCCGCGCCGGGCACGGCCCCGCCGTGGAAGCGCTCGCCGAACATGCCGCCGAGGAGGTCCTCGAGGTCGATGTTCTGGAACCCGGCCTCGAACCCGCCGCCGGGCGAACGGCGCCGGCCCGCCCCGGCCCCGGAGCCCGCCCCGGCGTACCGCCGCGACTCGAAGTCGTCGGGGACCTGGCGCCACTGGTCGCCGAACCGGTCGTACTTCGCGCGGCTCTTCGGGTCGGAGAGCACGTGGTACGCCTCGGTGATCCGCTTGAACCGCTCCTCGGCGCCCGGCTCCTTGCTGACGTCGGGGTGGCTGCGGCGGGCCAGCGTGCGGTACGCCCGCTGGATCTCCTCGACCGTCGCGGTCCTCGGCACGCCGAGCACCTGGTAGTAGTCATCCGCCATGGTCGGGCCGCTCCGAGCCGGGGGTCGGGCCGGGGGGCCTGGCCACCGCGACGATCGCCGGGCGCAGCAGGCCGCCGGGCCCGCCGTAGCCGGGGCGTACCACCCGCACCACCGTGCCGGGCGGCACCCGCGGGTCCTCGACCGCCTCGGCCGCCTCGTGCCGCGCGGGGTCGAACGGTTCGCCCTCGGCGCCGATCGGCTCGAACCCCAGCCGCGCCAGCGCGGACTGCGCGTCCTGCCGCACATGGGCCACGCCCTGCACGATGGACTGCGGGTCGGCCTCGGCGTGGCGCAGCGCCAGGTCCAGGTGGTCGAGCACGGGCAGCCAGGCGGTGGTGACCCGCAGCCGCTCGGCCGCGGTGCGCTCCGCGATGAGCCGATCGCAGCGCTTGCGGGCGTTGTCGGCGTCGGCGGCGGCGCGTTGCCACCGATCCCGCAGCTCCTCGAGCTCGGCCGCGGCCTCCGCCCGCTCGGGGCCGCCTGCCTCGGGAGGTTCGGTGGGCCCGGTCGGCTCGGCGGCCTCGACGGGTTCGCCGGTCATCGCTCACCCGCCGGTGAAGTCGGCGTCGACGACGTCCTCGTCGGACGCGGCCCCGGCCGGCCGCTGCGCCTCTTGCCGCGGTTGCTGCGCGGCGCCGGCGAGGCTGTAGGTGACCTGCCGCAGGTCCGCGGTCAGGCCCTGCATCCGCTGCTGGTCGGCGTCCGGATCCTTGACCGCCTCGTGCGCCTGCTGCACCAGCATCTCGGCGCGGGCGCGCTCGTGCTCGGGCACCTGGTCGCCGCGCTCGTCGAGCATCCGCTGCACCTGGTACGCGGCGCCGTCGAGCTCGTTGCGCGTCTCGATCACCCGGCGCGTCCGCTCGTCCTCGGTGCGGTGCTGCTCGGCCTCGCGCACCATGCGCTCGACCTCGCTCTTGTCCAGCGTGCCGCTCTCGGTGATGGTGATCTTCTGCTCGCCGCCGGTGTCCTTGTCCCTCGCCGAGACGTTGAGGATGCCGTTGGCGTCGATGTCGTAGGTGACCTCGATCTGCGGGCCGCCGCGCGGGGCGGGCCGGATGTTCTCCAGCCGTACCCGGCCGAGCACCCGGTTGTCGGCGGCGCGCTCGCGCTCGCCCTGCAGTACGACCACCTCGACCGCGGGCTGGTTGTCCTCCGCGGTCGTGAACGTCTCCGTGCGCCGCGTCGGGATGGTCGTGTTGCGGTCGATGACCTTCGTCATGAGCCCGCCGAGCGTCTCCACGCCCAGCGACAGCGGCGTGACATCGAGCAGCACGACGTCGCGCACCTCGCCCTTGAGCACGCCGGCCTGGATCGCGGCACCGAGCGCGACGACCTCGTCCGGGTTGACGCTCATGTTCGGGTCCTTGCCGCCGGTGAGGCGCCGCACGAGCGCCTGCACGGCAGGCATGCGGGTCGCGCCGCCGACGAGGATGACCTCGTCGAGGTCGCCCTCGCTGACCTTCGCGTCGCTCATCGCCTGCCGCACCGGGCCCATGGTCCGCTCCAGCAGGTCGTGCGTCAGGTCCTCGAACACCGCCCGGGTGATCGTCATCGTCAGGTGCTTCGGGCCGTTGGCGTCGGCGGTGATGAACGGCAGGTTCACCTGCGTCTGCGGTACCGACGACAGCTCGATCTTGGCCCGCTCGGCGGCTTCGATGAGCCGCTGCAGCGCCTGCGGGTCCTTGCGCAGGTCGATGCCCTGCTCCTGCTTGAACTGCTCGGCGATGTGGTCGACCAGCCGGTGGTCGAAGTTGTCGCCGCCCAGGTGGGTGTCGCCGGCGGTCGCGCGTACCTCCACGACGCCGTCGCCGACGTCGAGGATGCTCACGTCGAACGTGCCGCCGCCGAGGTCGAACACCAGCACCGTCTCGTGGCCGGCCTTGTCCAGGCCGTAGGCGAGCGCGGCGGCCGTCGGCTCGTTGATGATGCGCAAGACCTCGAGGCCGGCGATGCGTCCGGCGTCCTTGGTCGCCTGCCGCTGGGCGTCGTTGAAGTACGCGGGCACGGTGATGACGGCCTCGGTGACCCGCTCGCCCAGGTACTTCGCGGCGTCGTCGGCGAGCTTGCGCAGCACCTGCGCGGAGACCTCCTCCGGCGAGATCAGCTTGCCGCGCACGTCGAACCGGACCGCGCCCTCGGGACCGGAGACGACCTTGTACGTGACCGTCCTGGCCTCCTCGGTCACCTCGTCGAACCGGCGGCCGACGAAGCGCTTCGCCGAGGTGATGGTGCCCTCCGGGTTCAGCGCCGCCTGACGTTTGGCGAGGTGCCCGACGAGACGCTCGCCGCCGGTGGTGTACGCGACGACGGACGGCGTGGTCCGGCTGCCCTCGGCGTTGGCGATCACCGTGGCCTGACCGCCCTCGAACGCGGCGATCACCGAGTTCGTCGTCCCAAGGTCGATGCCTACTGCCCTGGCCATGGGTCTCAGATCCTTCCGACGCGTGACGTCCTCTGTTCGACCTTCCGCCGCTGTACCGAGCGTCACTTCCTCTGGCCCGGATGAGCCGCCGGTCGCCCGGTGGCCGGATCGTTCGCCACAGCCGAGCCGTTTACCCGCACACCCCGCCGGGTAACCACAAAGGTTCATCGCTGGAGACCCTGCGCGACGCGGTCAGCGCGGGGGAGTTCGACGGCGTGCTGGCGCAGCTGTCGGAGGAGTACCACGAACTGCTGGGACCCGTGGCGAGCCGGTAGGGCCTGGTCCGGCGGCTGCTCAGTCCAGGTCGGCGATCTCGCGGCCCAGCGGCCAGAAGGCGGCCGGGACCAGCTTGAAGTGCGCGATGCCGAACGGGATGCCGATGAGGGTCGCGCACAGCCCGATGCCGGCGGTGATGTGCGTCAGGGCGAGCCACCATCCGGCGAGCACCACCCAGAGCACGTTGGCCAGCCCGGTGACGACCCCGGAACCGCCGGACTTGGCGCGCACGGTGCGGCCGAACGGCCACAGCGAATACACGGCCAGCCGCCACGACGCGACCGCGAACGGGATCGTCACGACGAGCACGAAGCAGATGACCGCCGCGAGCGCGTAGCCGAGGAACAGCACCAACCCGCCGCCGAAGATGAGCCAGAGCACGTTGAGGACGAATCGGATCACACTCAGATCATGGCGCATGCGCGCAACCGGGCGGCCCCGATCCCGAGCGTCAGGCCGCGACGGCCCGGCGGACGCGGAAGGCCAGGGCGATCTCGGCGACGCCGAGGACGATCGCGGTGATGCCGCTCAGCAGCACCAGGATCTGCAGGGACAGGCTCGGCCACGCCAGGAACAGCACGCCGACGGCGATCGACACCGCACCGATCCCGAACAGCCAGCCCCGCACGTCGCCGGCGGTGAACGCGCCCAGCAGCACCCCGGCGAATCCGCTCAGCAGCCAGGCCAGGCCGATGAGCACCGACACCGCCACGACGCCGGCCGCGGCGTCCCGCAGGCACACCAGGCCGACGATCACCAGCATGAGGCCGAAGGCACCGTCGACGATCCGGCGCATCGAAACGCCCCGCGCCGTTTCGTCGCGACCGGCCCGTCGACCGGCCCGGAAGGCGCCGAAGACGCGCATCAGGCCGATCACCAGCAGCCAGGCGCCGGCCATCAGGCCGACGAGTCGCAGCGTCACCTGCGGCCAGGCCAGCACCCCCAGGCCGAACAGCAGGGTGATCACGCCGGCACTCAGCAGCGGCCAGAACGGCACCGTCACCGGGCCGCGCACCGCGTGGGTGGAGGCCCTTTCCGGAACGGTGGTCATCCTTCCCACCTCCTTGACGACACGATCAGCGTCGACCCGCCGGTCTCGCAGGTCCATCGCCCGGGTCGGGTGAAAAGATCCAGTGGCGGTACGCGCGTGACATCGGGCGCCGGTGGGTACGGCCGCCCGCCGGGTGGCACGCGTGGCGGGCGGCGCCGCATCGACCGGAGCGGAAGCCGAATAATCCCGGCGTGCGCCTGCTGATCGCCGTGGTGGCCTGCCTGTCCCTGGCCGCGTGTGGTGCCCCGGCGCGGCCCGGCCCGCCGGCGCCGTCCGCCGCGACGGCCTCCTCCGCCGCCGGGTCGCCGTCCCCGACGGAGCCGCCGAGCCCGTCGCCGTCGCCGTCGCCGTCGCCGTCGCCGTCGTTCGCACCGGTACCGGCCGGCTTCGTGGCACTGTCCGATGTCGACGACAGCATCCTGTCCGACATCCGGTACGCCACCCCGCACAACTTCGTCGGCCGGCCGGTCACCGGATACCTCCGGCCGCGCTGCCTGCTCACCCGCCAGGCCGCCGAGGCGCTGCACCGCGTACAGCAAAGGGCCCTTTCGCGCGGGTACAGCCTCAAGGTGTACGACTGCTACCGCCCCCAGCAGGCGGTCGACGACTTCGTCCGCTGGTCCGGCGACGCCGACCAGCGCATGAAGGGCGAGTTCTACCCGCGCGTCGACAAGTCCGCGCTCTTCGACGACGGCTACATCGGCGGGCCGACCGCGCACAGCCGGGGCAGCACGCTCGACCTGACGCTGGTGGCGATGCCGGCTCGCGCGCAGCCGCCGTATCGCGCGGACGAGGAGTTGGTGTCGTGCACCGCCCCGGCGCGGCAGCGGTTCCCGGACAACACGATCGACATGGGCACCGGCTTCGACTGCTTCGACCCGCTGGCCCACACGGCGACGGCGGGCCTGAACCCGGCGGAGCGCGACAACCGGGCCCTGCTGACCGGCCTCATGTCCGCCGGGGGCTTCAGGAACTACCCGAAGGAGTGGTGGCACTACACCCTCAACGGCGAGCCGTTCCCGGACACGTACCACAACTTCCCGGTCGCCTGACGGACCTGTATTCGCCGGCCCTGCGTGAGGCGGCCCGGCTGTCAGTCCTCGTCGATGCGCAGGGCCCCCGACGGGCAGCCGAGGACGGCCTGACGGGCCGCCTCACGCAGGGCCGGCGGGGGTCGCTCGTCGAGCAGGACCACCACGCCGTCCTCGTCGCGCTGGTCGAAGACCTGAGGCAGCAGCAGCGCGCACTGGCCGGAGGCCACGCACACGCCGGTGTCGGCGCTGATCTTCACCGATCCATCTCCGTTCACCACGTCACGGGTACCTCATCCACACCGCCGGTGAGCCGGTTGTGCCGGATCTCGATGTCGTCCGGGTCGACGGCGAGGCGCAGGCCCGGGAAGCGGCGCAGCAGAGCGGGAAACACGGTGCGCAGCTCGGTGCGGGCGAGGTTGGCCCCGACGCAGACGTGGACGCCGTGACCGAAGGCGAGGTGCGCGTTGGGCCGCCGGCCCGGGTCGAACTCGGCCGGGTCGGCGAAGACCGAGGCGTCGCGGTTGGCGGCGTTGCTGGAGATGATCACCGCCTCGCCGCGGGCGATGGTGACGGCGCCGACCTCGACGTCCTCGTGGGCATACCGGAGCAGCCCCAGCCCGCCGGGCGCGGTGACGCGCAGGATCTCCTCCACGGTCGGGCCCACCTCGGCGTCCGGGTCCCCGGCGAACCGGTCGCGCCGGCGCAGGTCGGCGAGCAGCAGCAGGACGCCCAGGTCGATGCGGGTCGAGGTGGTCTCGTGCCCGGCGAAGATGAGCCCGGCGGCGAGGCGGGCCAGCTCGTCCTCGGTGAACGTGGGGTCCTCGGCCTGCGCGGCGACGAGGTCGGAGATGACGTCGGGGCCCGGCGTGCGACGCTTGGCCTCGGCGAGCCCGAGGGTGTACACCTTGAACTCCTCCATCGCCGCCCGCGCGTCCGCGCCGCCGTCGATGAGGCCGATGCGCTCGGACAGCTGCCGGAAGTGGGCGCGGTCGGCGTAGGGCACACCGAGCAGCTCGCAGATGACGAGCACCGGCAGCGGGAAGGCGAGCAGCTCGTGCAGGTTGACCGGCTCGCCCGGACGGGCGTCATGGGCGGCCTGCATGTCGTCGAGGCAGCGGGCGGTGAGCTCCTCGATCCGCCCGGCCAGGCGGCGCATCCGCGGCGCGGAGAACGCCGGCACCAGCAGGCGGCGCATCCGGGCGTGCTCGCGCTCCTCGGTGTCATAGTCGCCGGACGGCCCGTCGAGGACGGCCGCGTGCGAGATCCGGGCCGCCTCCCGTGGCGCCGGGTGGGATCGGCCGAAGCGCCGGTCGCCGAAGATCTGCCTCGCCTCGGCGTAGGCGGTCACCAGCCAGGCGGGGTCGCCGGCGGGCGTGGTGACCCGGGTGAGCGGGGCCTCACGGCGCAGCACGTCATACAACGGCGCGATGTCGAGGACGTTGGGCCGGTCGAAGGGCAGTTGCGGCCGGGCCTGGGCCGTCGCGGTCATGGACGCTCCTCCGCACGGTGCGATCGGGGACGAATGCGATTCGTCGATGTCGATGCAAAGGCTAACACGGCGTCACCGCTTCAAGCCTGCCCGTGACGACGGCGTGCGGCCTCACCCGCCGGACGGTACGTTTGGCGTCGTGACGGGGAGCCATGAACGATCCTGACGGTCCGGCCCACGCCGGCGAGCGGCTGTGGACGCAGCGGGCGCTGGCGCGGTTGCGCGCCGAGGCAGCCGCGGAGACGCCAGTAGCGCTGCGCCGCTACCCGCTTCCGGAGGCGTGGGGTGTCTCGCTGTACCTGCAGGACGAGTCGCAGCGTCCCACCGGAAGCCTCAAGCACCGCTTGGTCCGCCGGCTGATGGAAGACGCGGTCGCCCGCGGCGACATCGGCGAGGGAACGACCGTGGTCGAGGCGACGGCCGGCAACACGGCGGTCGCCACCGCCTACTTCGCGGCCGTGCTGGGCCTGCGGTTCGTCGCCGTCGTGCCGGGCAGGACATCAGCGGTGAAGCGGGAGCGAATCGAGCGCTACGGTGGCCGCTGCCACCCCTTTGACCCACCGGCTGCCATGTACGACGAGGCCGCGAGGCTCGCGGCGGAGCTCGGCGGCCATTACCTCGACCACCTGACTTCCGCGGCGCATGTCGAGGACTGGCGCGGCTTCGACAGTGTCGGCGCAACCCTGACCGCACAGACGATCGCGCGCGAAGGCAGCCCGCCCGCGTGGGCCGTCGTGGGCGCCGGCACCGGGGCGACCAGCGCGACCCTGGGCCGGCACCTGCGCTATCACGGGTATCCCACCCGGCTCGCGGTGGTGGACCCGGAGAACTCCGCCTATTGGCCAAGCTGGGTCACCGACTACCCGGGATACGGAACCGGGATGCCGTCACGGATCGAAGGCATCGGCCGGCCCCGTGTCGAACCGGCGTTCCTGCCCACGGTCGTCGATTTCATGATTCCCGTGCCCGACGCGGCGAGCGTCGCCGCCATGCGTCATCTCGCGACCACCACCGGCTGGTCGGTCGGCCCGTCGACCGGCACCAATCTCTGGGGTGCCCTGCGCCTCGCCCACGGCATGCTCCAGCGCGGTGAAACGGGCAGCATCGCCACCCTGATCTGCGACGGCGCCACCGCCTACCGCGACACCTACTACGACGACGCCTGGACCCGGGAGAAGCAGCTCGACCCGACCCCGTACATCGAGGTGATCGACCGCTTCCTCGCCCACGGTGAGTGGACCGAACCTCGGTGACTGGGACCTCCTGCCGGCCCCGGCGCTAGGCTGGGATGGTGCTGATCAGGACCGGCCCGTTGCGGTTCGACCCGCACAACGGGCACATGTTGTTGCACACCCGCCGCAAGGGTGTCGGCTCGACCGTCGGCCACGACCTGACCATCGAGATGACCGACTGGTCGGTGCGGATCGACATTCCAGAGACCGGACCGGCGGATGCCACCGTGACGGCCCACGTCGAGCTGGGCTCCCTGGTCGTGCGGGAAGGCACCGGCGGTGCGCTACCGCTGTCCGACAAGGACCGGGGCGAGATCGAGAAGAACGCCAGGCGGACGCTGGGCGTCGATCGCCACCCGGCGGCCACCTTCGAGTCCGCCGGCGTCGTCATGGGCGACGACCACGCGACGATCAGCGGAACGCTCACGCTGCACGGGGTCGCCGCCCCCATCGACGTCCACGTTCGCGCGGTGACGCCCGAGCGGTATCGTGCCACCACGGTGGTGACCCAGTCGGCGTTCGGAATCAAGCCGTACTCGGCCTTCCTCGGCGCGCTCAAGGTCCGCGACGACGTCGAGGTGGAGCTCGAGGTCGAGCTTGCTTGACAGGATGTCGAGCGGCGGGTTTCGTAGCGGCATCACTGCGGGAGCTGTTCGCCCTGGTTCTCGGCGACCATGTATGCCGCGTACCACTCCGGCCAGCTCTCGTCGTACGCACCGCCGTTGCGGGCCTCGTGTTCGCCGTGGGCGGCCGCCGCCCGCCTGATCGCGCCGGCCAGGTCGTTCAGCGACGCGTACGTCGTCGTCCCCGGCTCGACCCGCCCGGGGAGCCGCGTGGTGACCTCCTGCAGCAGGAAGCTGTTGCCGTCCGGGTCACGGAAGGTGGCGAACGAGCCGTAGCTGGCGCGGTCGCCCGCCGGCCCGCCGGCTCGCCCGTCGGCGATCTGCCCGAACTGCGCACCCGGCGCCGCCGGATGGAACACCTCGGTCACGTCCGCGCCCAGCTTCACGAGCTCGTCGTGCGCCGCCCGGATGTCGGCGACCACCAGGTAGATTCCCTCGGCGGTACCCGGGGCCTGGTTGGTGATCCGGCTGCCGAACTGGATCGAGGCAGGCGACCCCGGCGGGGTGAACTGGACGACCCGGAAGCCGTTGTCGAAGCCGAAGTCGGCGTCGAGCCGCCAGCCCAGGTCCTGGTAGAACCGCTTCGACCGATCGACATCGCGCACGGGGATCACGACCGCCTCGAGCTTGAAGTCGGCCTTGCCGGTCTCGCTGCTGCTCATGACTCTCACTCCTTGATCTGTCAGCGGGATCGCTGTCAATCACGAGCATGCGCAGCGGCCCAGAGCCGTCACACCAGGGAACGCATCGTCGCTGACCGTGACCACCAGGATCGTGCCCGGCGCACATGCCGATGTGCAACGAACTTCAAGGTGAACAGGAGAGGTAATGGCAACGCAGAGTTCGGGCGGCGCGGGCCGCGCCTGCGAATCTGCGTCGCCCGACCATCATGTTCTCCATGAACACGGAGTAAAAGTGTACAGGGAGCAGCGCGTTCGCTCCGTGATCCTGGAGCCGTTGTTCAGCGGGTCCAGGATTCCGCTGGCAAGCAGGCGGGGCCGGGCTTGCCGTAGACGATGGTTTCCGCGCCGAAACGGCGTCGTCCAGATTTGGTTGGCGTGTCACACACGTCGATGGGTAGTCCGTCCCTGGCCCGGCAGGGCCAGGGCGTTGAAGCTCAATCGGTGAGTTGGGTGGCGGTCTGTGCCAGTTGGGGCAGCATCTGGTCACGCCATCCCGGTCCCATCCGGTTGAAGGCGTCACGTTCGGATTTCTGGTCGAAGTCGAATCCGCTGTGCTCGAAGAACAGGCGGGTGCCTCTGCCTTCCGCAGCCAGACGCCAGGTCAGCGTCCAGGTCTCGTTGAACGTGTAGACGAGCTTCTGTTCGGGGACTACCTCGAGAACTTCGCACGCCACCGCCCCCCAGCCGGGCATCTGGAGGTGGAAGCGGTGGCCGACGGTGGCGGCGATGTCGCCAGGCACCCACCAGCGGGCGTGCAGTTCTGGGGCGGTCAGCGTGCGCCAGACCTTGCTCGGTGGGGCGTCGACGAACTGGTCGATGGCGATGGTGTCGGTGTTGGTTGCGGTCACTGGTCCTCCTCGGTGACATCGGCGAGCGAGCGCAGCCGCTCGCGCCAGAAGCGTTCGAACGGGTGCAGCCAGTCGCCGACCTGGGCGAGTGGCTCCGCGGTCAGGTGATAGTGCCGTTGCCGGCCCCTGGGTTCGTCGTGCACCAGTGCCGCGCGCCGCAGCACCTGCAGGTGCTCGGCGACGGCTGGCCGGCTCAGGTCGAACTGGTGGGCGAGGTCGCCAGCCGTTCGAGGTCCCTCGGCGAGCAGTTGCAGCAGCCTGCGGCGAATCGGGTTCGCCAGGGCGAGGAACACGTCGTCTTCAGGCACCGCTACAAGATATGTCGGAGGTTGCCGACATGTCAACGATTTCCGACGCGACCAACACCCAAAGCCTGCCCGACTGAACCAAGATCCACCGAATCCGCCACCTAACCCTGGACGCACGGCAACCGAATCGTCCACGGACGCCGGCCATTGCTGATCCCTGCCGACGTGGTCTGCCTGGCCGTGATGCAGGTACTGGACCATCGACGCACCCGTCAAGCGATCCCTGGTCGCCTATGACCACTGATTTTCAAGGCATCAATCATCTAGGGCGGCAGGCGGGTCCGGATCCGTGGCTCCGGCGTCACGGTCGCGGTGTCAGCGCCTCCGCTCCGCGGCGTCGCCCGGACGGATCAGACCCGTCTCGTACGCCAGGATCACCACTTGCACCCGGTCGCGCAGCCGCAGCTTCGCCAGGATCCGTTTCACGTGCGTCTTGACCGTCGACTCCTCGACGCCGAGCAGCTCGGCGATCTCGGCGTTGGTGTGCCCCCGCGCCACCGATTCCAGCACCTCCCGCTCGCGCGGCGTCAGTTCCCGCAGCCGTCGCCCGGCGACCGGATCCGGCCGCGGCTGGCGGGCCATCCGGTCGATGACGGTCCGGGTCACCGCCGGCGACAGCAGCGACTCGCCGGCCGCGATGGTGTGAATCGCGGCGATGAGCTGCTCCGGCTGGGTACGTTTGAGCAGGAACCCGGAGGCGCCCGCGCTCAGCGCCCCGAACACGTAGTCGTCGTCCTCGAACGTCGTGAGGATGAGAATCCGGGCCGGTGAGCCGCTCGCCACGATCTCGCGGGTGGCGCCGATACCGTCCAGGTGTGGCATCCGCACGTCCATGAGCACGACGTCCGGGCTCACCCGCCGGGTCTGCTCGACGGCCTCCCGCCCGTCCGCGGCCTCGCCGACCACGAGGATGTGGTCGTCGCTGGACAGCACCGCCCGCAGCCCGGCCCGCATCAGGTCGTCGTCGTCGACCACCAGCACCCTCGGCCCGCTCACGTCATCACGCCGGGAGCCCCGTCGGCCGCGAAATGCGGCAGCCGGGCCGACAGCCGGTACACGCCGCCGGTCACCCCGGCCCGCAGCGTCCCGCCCAGCAGCACAGCCCGCTCCCGCATCCCGACGATGCCGTGCCCGCCGCCGGACGGCGGGATCGTGGTACCGGTCGGGTTGGTGACGGCGATCTCGACGGCCTCCGCGGCGAAACGCACGGTCACGTCGGCGCTGCCGTCGCCGTGGCGCGTCGCGTTGGTCAGCGCCTCCTGCAGGATCCGGTACGCCGCCGAGGCGACACTGCGCGGCACCGCACCGGGGGAGCCGACGATGCGGCTGGTCAGCGCCAGCCCGCCCGATCGGAACCCGTCCAGGAGGTCGTCGATCGCGGCCGGGCCGGCCGGCGTCAGGTCGCTCTGCCCGTCCTCACGCAGTGCCCGGACCAAGCGGCCGATCTCATCCATCGTGCCGCGAGCGACGTCCTCGATCGTGGCCAGTGCCCGCTTGGAACGCTCCGGGTCGCGCTCGTGCAGCAACCGCGCGGCCCCGGCCTGCACGAGAATGACGCTGATCGCGTGACCGGCCGAGTCGTGCAGCTCCCGCGCGATGCGGGTGCGCTCCTGCGCGGCGGCGAGCCGGTGCTCCCGCTCCACCTCGCGCTCGGTCCGCGCGGCCCGCTCCTCCAGCGCGACGATGCGCTCACGGCGCAGCCGGCTACGGTCGCCGGTGATCCAGATCGCGACGAACATCACCGCCAGAAAGGTCAGTTCGACCGAGATGCGGGTCAGGTCGTCACCGGCCAGCTGGTACGCGACCGCCATCAACGGACCGAACCCGACCACCGCGGCCAGCGCGGAACGCCGCACCAGATCGGAGCCGCCGCTGTACCGCGCGGCGACGCCGTACCCGCCGATCGCGGCGCCGAGCGGGAAGTCCAGCGGATAGTTCAGCATCATCAGGGCGAGGGAGGCCACGCCAACGACCACGTAGACGGTCACCGGGGCACGCCCACGCAGCGCCAGCGGCACCGACGACCCGACGGCGAGCACCACGCCGAGCGCGTCGAGCGGGACGGACTTCGGGTCCGGGGTGCCGAGCCCATCCATGGCGAGGGTGCTCACCGCGATGGCGAGGGTGAGCGCCGCGATCCCGGCATCCAGCAGCGCGGTACGCCTGTCCACGATGCCAGCCTAGAGAGCCGAACCGCCCGGCGGAACGCTCCTGGGGAGGACGCCGTGTACCTCCGTGGGGGTACACGGCGCTCCCTTCACCGGGTGTTGTCCCGCGGCGTCCCGCACTCCTACCGTCCCGGTCGAGCAATCCAGCCGATGCCAGGGGAGGCAGGCGCACGATGGCGCAGACCGCGCACAGGGAGCACAGGGAACAGACACACCGAGCTACCGTCTTCACTCGGCTGGCGACCCGTTCGTACCGCCACCGCTGGCTTTCGCTGACCGCCTGGGTGGCCGTCCTGGTCGCCGTCACCGTCGCCGCACAGGTCATCGGTGCCGACTACCGCAACGACTTCTCGCTCCCCGGTACCGACTCGCAGCGGGCCATGGACACCTTGCGGGAGCGGGCACCCGCACAGGCCGGCGCGACGGTCCAGGTGGTCGTGCAACGCAAGGCCGGTCTCGCCGCGCAGCCCACCCGGGACCGGATCGAGGCCATGCTCCGCGACGTGCGTGCGCTGCCCCGCGTCGCGGAGGTCCGCAGCCCGTACGCCGACCCGAGCGCCATGTCCCGCGACGGCACCATCGGCTTCGCGACGGTCATGCTCGACGCCCCCGCCGAGCGGATTCCCGACGAGGCCGCCCGCCGCATCATGGACACCGCGCAGGCCGCCCGCGGCGACGGGCTGCGCGTCGAGCTCGGCGGCGACCCGATCCGCGACGCGCAGGAAAGCGCGGGCGGCGCCGCCGAAGGCGTCGGGATGCTGGCCGCGCTGGTCATCCTCGTGCTGCTCTTCGGCTCGCTGCTCGCCGCGAGCCTGCCGATCATCATCGCGGTCTTCGCCGTCGGCAGCGCCATCGGCATCATCGCCCTCGCCTCGCACCTGGCCACGATCGCCGACTTCACCGCGCCGCTGATGCTGCTCGTCGGGCTCGGCGTCGGCATCGACTACGCGCTGCTCGTGTTCTCCCGTTACCGCGGCGAACTGGTCGCCGGCGCGGACCGGACGACCGCCACCCGCACCGCACTGGACACCGCCGGCCGAACCGTCTTCTTCGCCGGCTGTACGGTCATCGTCGCGCTCCTCGGTCTCATCGCGCTCGGCCTCGGCTCGCTGCAGGGCGTCGCGGTCGCCATCGCGGTGACCGTCCTCGTCACGATGATCGCCTCGCTGACGTTGCTGCCGGCGCTGCTCGCGGTCGTGGGCGCGCGCGTCGAGCGCGGTGTCCGCAAACGCGCCGCCCGCGGCGCCCGGCGGGACGGGGACCGCTGGCGGGCCTGGTCGGCGCTCGTGCAACGACGGCCGTGGCCCGCTCTGGTCCTCGCGGTGGGAGCGTTGCTCGCGCTGGCCTGGCCGGCGGCAGGCATGCGACTCGGCTTCGCCGACGCCGGCACCGACGCGCCGTCGACGACCACCCGCAACGCGTACGACCTGCTCGCTGAGGGCTTCGGCGCCGGCTTCAACGGCCCGCTCGTCGTCGTGGTGCGCGGAGACGCCGAAACGGCGGCAACCGTCCAGCGGACGCTGACGAGCACGACCGGAGTCGCGGCCACGACACCGCCGCTGCCGTCGGGCGCGGATCTGTCGACCATCATCGTCTTCCCGGACACGGGCCCGCAGGACGCGCGCACGGCGGCACTGGTCGACCGGCTGCGCTCGCAGACCCTGCCACCGCTGGCCGCGAGCAGCGGCGCGACGCTGCTCGTCGGCGGCGGTACGGCCGGCGTCGTCGACTTCGCCGAAGCGGTGAGCGGCCGGCTGCCGATCTTCGTCGGCCTGGTCGTCGGCCTCTCGGCGCTGCTACTGCTCGTGGTGTTCCGCTCCGTACTGATCCCGATCAAGGCCGCGCTGCTCAACCTGCTCAGCGTGGGTGCGGCGATGGGCGCCATCACGCTGGTCTTCCAGGACGGAAGATTCGGCGTGCAGCCCGGCCCGATCGAGGCCTACGTCCCGGTGATGATCTTCGCGATCGCCTTCGGCCTGTCCATGGACTACGAGGTCTTCCTGCTCGCCCGGATGCACGAGGAATGGCAACGCACGCGCGACGCCCAGCTCGCGATCCGCGAAGGGCTCGCGACCACGGGCCGTATCGTCACGGCCGCGGCGGCCATCATGGTTCTGGTGTTCGGCTCGTTCCTGCTCGCCCCGGGCCGGATGCTGCAGCAGTTCGGCCTCGGCCTGGCGGTTGCCGTCCTCCTCGACGCACTCGTCATCCGCTGCCTCATCGTGCCCGCGGTGATGCGACTCCTCGGCGCCCGCGCCTGGTGGCTGCCACGCCGGCTCGACCGGTCCCTCCCGCACGTGGCACTGGAGGCGGCACACCCGGTCAGCGCCGCCCCTGCGGATTGAGGTGAAGCAGTTGGCGGTCCGGCTTTGACGAGCTCCTCAGATCTGTGGAGCCACCGATTCGGGTAGCGGCGAGACCGAATGTGTACTGCGCGTGTACTGCCGGCTGGCAGGCTTCGGGGGTTGCCAGTGGTCCCGACTATCGGCGCGCGTGCCGGATCGGAAGAGCGTGGTGGTACGGCTTCGGCTCAGGCTTCTTGGTCCGTTAGAGGTGTTCGTCGACGAGCGACCCTACCCGCCGCCGGTGGCCCGGCAGCGGACGGTGCTCGCACTCGCCATCCTGGACCCCCGTCGCTTCGTGGCCAGGCGCCGGCTGGTGACCGAGCTGTGGGAGTACACGGTGCCGGTGTCCGCCGGCGCCAACCTCCGCAACAGCGTGTCGTCGCTACGGCGCTGGCTGACCGACGCCATCGGGCCGGGCCTCGACGGCACAGCCAGCCCGCTGACCAGCGTCGACGAGGGCTGGGCCCTGAGGTTGCCCCCCGGTGTCCTGGTCGAGACCGACGTCACGGAGTTCGATACGTGGCTCGCGACCGCGCGGGGGCATCTGGCGCGGTCGGACCACGACGGCGCGATCATGGCGCTGGAGCAGGCGCTGCAGCGCTACCAAGGCATGCCGTTCCAGGGCATCCCGGTCGGGCCGGCGCTCGCCGCCCGGGCGGCCGACCTCGACCTTCGGTGGAAGGCGGCGGTCGAGGACTACACGGCCGTGTTGCTGCGGCGGGGCGCCCACGAGCAGGCCGTGCACCTGCTGCTGGACTTCCTCGGCCAGCACCCGGAACGCGAGCGGGCCTGGGATCGGCTGATGCGCGCGCAATACCAGATGGGTGACGCGGTGGCGGCCCTGCACACCTACCAGCGGGCCCGCCGGCTGCTGGTGGAGCGGTTCGGTATCGAGCCGGGGGCGGAACTGGCGAACACGCACCGGGCCGTGCTGCGCCGGACCCTCGACACAGTCTTCTGACGGAAGTGCACGATCTGGGTGCCCGCCCGAGCCGTCCGGTGCATGGGCTCGGGCGGGTGCTCCCTACTTCGGCGTGGTCGGGGAGTCCAGCCAGGTGTTGATGAGGGACGTGAAGTCCTTGCCGGTGTGCTGGTTCACGAACGCGATGAACGAGGCCCGGTCCTGGTTCGTGCCGCGGTTCTTCTGTGCCCAGTCGGTCGCCATCGCGAAGAACGCGGCGTCACCGATCTGCTTGTGGATCTGGTGCAGCATGAGGGCCGGGCAAAGGTAGACGTTGCTCTCCGCGAAGCTGTCCGCCTTGGGCTTGCCGGGCGGGCCGATCTTCTCGCGCAGCCGGGCGTCGCGGCCGCGGGCCCAGTCCTCCCACTGCTTGGCCGTGACCTTGTCGCGCTCGTTGGTGTACAGGTGCTGCGCGTAGAAGGCCCAGCCCTCGTTGAGCCAGAGGTCGTTCCAGTTCGTCGTGGTGACCGTGTCGCCGAACCATTGGTGGGCGTACTCGTGCACCACGTCGGCCTCGAAGCCCCTCTTGAAGTCGGCGTCGCTGTCGGCTTCGGGCAGGCCCATGGTGATCATCTGCTGGGTCTCCATGCCGGAGGTCGACGGCACCATGACGATGCCCGCGCTGTCGAACGGATACGGGCCGAAGTGCTTCTCCAGCCACTCCAGATACTGCGGCGACTTGCGCAGGTACGGCAGGGCCTTGTCGTCGGTGCCCTGGCGGTACCAGTAGGTGAGTGGGATCCCGTGCGGACCCGTCGCCGTCTCCTTCTTGTACTTCCCGACGGCCAGGGTCGTCAGGTAGCTCGCCACCGGCTCCGTCGAGGCGTACTTGAACGTGTTGCCGTCCTGGCCCTTCGGCGTGCCGTTCGCGATCGCCGACCAGCCGTCCGGCACGGTCACCGAGATGTCGTACAGCGCCTTGTCCGACGGCTGGTCGTTCACCGGATACCAGGTGCCCGCGCCGTACGGCTCCTGCATCGTCCACAGGCCGCCGTCCTCGGTGACGGTCAGCCCGAGCGGCTCGGCGTCGCCGCGGTGTGACGGCATCGGCACCGTCGTCGGCGTGCCGTGGTACTTGACGACAAGCGTCGCGAACGCGTCCTTGGCGACCGCCGCGGGGACCGTGAGCTTCGTGTCCGCGACGGTACCGCCGGCGGCCACCCCGTTCAGCGTGACCTTGTCGAGCGCGTACGCCTTCGAGAAGTCGAGCTTCACCTCGGTGAGATCGGCCGCGGCGCGCAGCTGGAGCGTCGCCGTGCCGGTCAGCGTCTTCGTCTCCGGCTGCCAGGCGAGGTCGAGCCCGTAGTGCAGCACGTCGATTCCGGGGTTGCCGTAGTTGGGGTACACCGGATCGGCGACCGGTGTGGAGCGGCCCGCCGCCCATGCGCTGTAGTCGGGGCCGGCCGGGCTGGGGGAGGCACTGGGCGCCGCGCTGTCGGTGGCCCTCGGCTTCGGGCCGCTATCGGTGCAGGCGGCCGTCAGCAGTGCCGCGGAGAGTACGACTGGGAGCCATGATCGACGCACGGCGCAGACGATACGGTACCGCGGCCTGCGGCGATGCCCCAGTGACAACGACCTGCCGCCGTGCGGCGCCGGCATCCGGCACCGACCCTCACAGAGCGTCACGATGTGAATACTAGGTATCTCCTATTCAAAAGGTAGGTGTAGTGGGTATAGTCCCGTGCCATTGGATTTCCTACCGCCATGGGAGTGCACTGATGCGTCGACTCACGGCCGTTCTGGCCGGCGCGCTACTGCTGCTCGGCACGTCGCTGGTTGCCGGCTGCGCCGACAAGTCCGACAAGTCCGCCGAGTCCGCCGGCGCGTCCGGTGCGGCCGAGGAGCCGCTGCGCGTGGGCTACCAGCGCTTCGGCGGCCTGAGCCTGGTCAAGGCGCGCAAGGCCGAGGCGTCCGGCACGACCTGGAATCTGTTCGAGAGCGGGCCGGCGCTCACCGAGGGGATCAAGGCCGGGGCCGTCGACATCGGCCAGGTCGGCGAGGCGCCGCCCATCTTCGCCGCTGCCGGGAAGATCGACTTCAAGATCATCGCTACGTCGGCGCCGGTGCCGAAGGGCGAGGCCGTGCTGGTGAAGGCGAGCAAGGGGTACACCTCCTTCAAGGACCTCCGCGGCAAGAAGGTCGCCCTCAACAAGGGCTCCAACGTCAACTGGCTGCTCGTGCGCCTGCTCGAGGCCAACGGCATGACCATCAAGGACATCGACGTGCAGTACCTCAAGCCCGCCGACGCCCGCCCGGCCTTCGACAACGACCAGGTCGACGCCTGGATCATCTGGGATCCGTACTTCTCCCTCGCCGAGTCGCCGGGCGTCAAGGTGCTCGTCGACGCCACCGGCCTGGCCAACAACCGCGAGTACCTGCTCGTCTCCCCGCAGGCGCTGAAGAGCAAGCCCGGCAAGATCCGCGAGTTCCTCAAGACCTACCGGCAGGTCACCGACTGGGGCATCGCCAACCCCGACGAGCGTGTGAAGATCCTCTCCCCGGAGCTCGGCATCCCCGAGGACGTCGCCCGCCGGGCCCTGGAGCGCAGCGCCCAGCCGCTCGCCGCGATCACGCCCGAGATCGGCGCCGAGCTGCAGCAGATCTCCGACGGCTTTACCGAGCTGCAGCTGATCCCGGTCAAGGTCGACATCAAGGCCCGCGTCGACGAGCAGTTCTCGGACCTGTTGCGATGACGCTGCTCGCCCGCAGTACCGCGGCCACCGCCGCCGCGCCCGCCACCGCCCGGCGGGCCCGCGCCCGGCGGTGGCGGCGCGCGGTCACCCCCGTGGTCCTGCTCGCCGCCTGGGAAGGCAGTGGCCGGGCCGGGCTGCTCGACACCGACAAGCTCCCGGCGCCGAGCGCCGTGCTCGAGACCGGCTGGCGGCTGGCCGCTGACGGCACGCTGGGCGGCTACTTGCTCGACTCGATCCAGCGGGCGCTGCTCGGGCTGCTCGTCGGCGGCCTGCTCGGCCTCAGCCTCGGCGCGCTCGCCGGCCTCTCCCGCCTCGGCGACGACCTCGTGGACCCGACCGTGCAGATGGGCCGCATGCTGCCCCACCTCGGCCTCGTGCCGCTGCTGATCATCTGGGTGGGCATCGGGGAGTCCCTGAAGATCACGCTGGTCGCGCTGGGCGCGTTCTTTCCGGTGTACCTCAACACCTACGCCGGCATCCGCAACATCGACGAGCGCCTCGTCGAGGCGGCGCGCGCCTGCGGCCTGAGCGCCCTGGAACGCGTCCGGCACGTCGTCATCCCCGGCGCGCTGCCCTCGCTGTTTCTCGGCGTGCGGCTCGCCTTCGCCGCCGGCTGGCTCAGCCTCGTCGTCGGCGAGCAGGTCAACGGCCAGGGCGGCCTCGGCTTCATGATGATGGAGGCCCGCGAGTTCAGCCAGACCGACATCGTCGTGCTCGGCCTGGTCGCGTACGCGCTGCTCGGCCTCGTCTCCGACCTCGCGCTGCGGTACGCCGAGAGGAGGACGCTGGCATGGCGCCGGGGCCTGCAGGCGACGTAGCGGTCGCCGCCGGGGTGCGGCGCACCTTCGGCCCGACCGTTGTCCTCGACGCCGTCGACCTCACCATCGCCCGCGGCGAGGTGGTGGCGCTGCTGGGCGCGAGCGGCTCGGGCAAGAGCACGCTGCTGCGCGTGCTCGCCGGCCTTGACGAGGAGGCGACCGGCACGTACCGCACCGAGGGCGCCACCGCCGTGGTCTTCCAGGAGCACCGGCTGCTGCCGTGGAAGCGGGTCGGGGCCAACGTGGCCCTCGGCGTGCGCGGTGGCGACCTGCCGGCCCGGGTCCACGAGGCGCTCACGGAGGTCGGCCTCGCCGAGCGGGCCGGCGCCTGGCCGGCCGAGTTGTCCGGCGGCCAGGCCCAGCGGGTAGCCTTCGCCCGCGCCCTCGTCCGCCGCCCGGACCTGCTCCTGCTCGACGAGCCGTTCGGCGCCCTGGACGCGCTGACCCGCCTGCGGATGCAGGGCTTGTTCGGCCGGCTGCGCGAGCATCACGGGTTCGCGGCGCTGCTGGTCACCCACGACGTCGACGAGGCACTGCTGCTCGCCGACCGCATCCTCGTCCTCGACGCCGGGCGCATCGTCGAGGACCGCCAGGTGCCCCTGCCACGCCCACGCACCGCCGACGCCCCCGGTTTCGCCGCCGAACGCCGCGCGCTGCTGGGCCTGCTCAACGTCCACTGACGACCGGTCAAGCCGCTCGGCCAGTGACACCGCGTCGCCGGCCGGGCGGTGGGCCGGCTGCGAGCGGATGGTCATCGGTTTCGGAAATCGGAGCCGTCATGGATTTCTCGGTGGCATGGACGCCAGCCGATTGCCATCATGCGAGCGTGACCAACGATCCTCTGCTCGAACGCGCTCAGCAGGTCTGGGCCGACCTGGCCGGGACTCCGGTCACCTTCACGGAGTCAGCCATCGAAGTGGTGGCCTCCCCGCAGTCGTTGCTGTGTCCGCCAGGCTGGATAGGCATCGTTGCTCTGGGCCGCGCCGTGATCGCCACGGCGCCTGACAATGGCACCGCTGAGATCGTGAAGCACGCCCTCAAGGACCTCCCCGCGACCGCCATGATCGACCCGGCCGCGTTGCGTGACAGGTTGCCGGTCAAGGAGACGCTGGGACCAGCGACCTTGGCCTACTGTGACTCGGCCGGCTTCCACCCGGCCGAGTCCAGTGCCGTCGAGACGATCTCCGCGGACCACGCCGACATGGCAGCTCTGCTCGCTCGGGTGTCTGTCGAGGACACCGACGAATCCGGTTTGGCCGATATCACATCCCCGGCGTTCGTGGTGCGCACCGGAACGGACATCATCGCGGCGGCAGGTTACCGATGCTGGCCCAGGCGCACCGCCCACGTCAGCGTGCTGACCGCCCCGGCAGCACGCGGACGAGGGCTCGGCCGCGTCGTCGCTACCGCAGCCGTCCTGGACGCGCTGAATGCCAGCCTGCTCCCGCAGTGGCGAGCCCGCCCAGAAGCGTCACGCCGAGTGGCCCGAGCGCTCGGCTTCCGCGAACTGGGCTCCCAACTGAGCGTCAACCTTATGCCCGCCGACAGAGCTCAGCGATTCTGACCAGCCACCAACCTGTGGCGCTGTTCGTCACCGGCACTCGACGCTCGAACTCACCGACGAAGTCACCGCGGCAGTCAGGCCGTGCGCGCTAGGACTGTGACATGGTGGAATCGATTGACGCGTATTTCGTCTGCGGCACCCCGCGGACCGGCAGCTCGCTCCTGCTCGGCCTGCTCGGGTCCACCGGTGTCGCGGGCCGCCCTCAGGCGTACTTCCGTGAGCCCGACGAGCAGCTGTGGGCTGAGCGGTGGAGCCTGCCGGGGGACTGGTCCTACGACGACTTCGTCCGCGCCGCGATTGAGGCGGGTCGCACCCCCAACGGCGTCTTCGGTGCGAAACTCATGTGGGGTACCCTCGACCGGCTCGTCGACGGCCTCGCCACGGTCTACCCGACGCTGGCCGGGCGCGACCTGGACCTGCTGGAGCGCGCCTTCGGCCGGGTCCGGTTCATCTGGGTGTACCGCGAGGACACCCTGGCCCAGGCGGTCTCCTGAGTCCGTGCCGAGCAGACCAACGTGTGGTACATCGGCGGCAACGGCGAGATCGGCGACACCGGCCCGAGCGGGCGCGCGCCGACCTACGACACCGACCGGCTCGCCGAGCTGATGAAGACCATCGAGGAGCGCGACGCCGCCTGGGAGGACTGGTTCCGCCACGCCGGGGTCGAGCCGTTCCGGGTGCGATACGAGGACCTCGCCGTTGACAAGGTTCGCGCGACCGAGGAGATCCTGGCGTATCTCGGTCTGACGCTGCCGGTGGACGGCCGTATCTCCGAGATGCACGCCCGGCAGGCCGACCCCCTCAACCGGGAGTGGATCGAGCGGTTCAGGGCCGGGGCCGGACCGCGATGACGCGGCCAGATTCGCGGCTGGATGAACGCCGAGGAGCGTCCGGTTTGACTCAGCGCGGAGTGGGCTGGCGGCCAGTCACCCGGTTGCCACCGGTGCCGCAGCGACGGCTCGAACAGCGGCCTCGAGTTCGGTGCGGGTGACTTTGCGGCGAGCGACGGCCGCTACGTTGCCGGCCTGGTCAAGGATGACGGTGTTTGGGATCGTGCGGGGCGAGATCGCGGGAAAGATCAGCGGGATCTCGCCGGCCGGATCGAACAGGCTCGGGTAGGTCAGATGATAGAAGTCGACGAATTTCCTCGCCTTGCCGCGGTCATCGAGGACGTTCACGCCAAGCATGCGCACACCGAGGCTGGCGGTGGCGTCGGCGACAGCCTGCAGATCCGGCGCTTCGTCACCGCAGGGCGCACAGGAGGATGCCCAGAAGTTGACCACTACAACGGAGCCGCGCCATTCGGCGAGCCGAAACGCGCTGTTGTCGAGGAGATGTCCGGTCAACGCTGGCGCGGCCTGACGGCTCGCCGGCGGAAATTGGAAGATTGCGGTAGCGGAGGGACGCGCTTCACCGTCGTGCGGGCCGTTCGTGGCAGCCGTTTGCTGCAAATACCAGGCGGCCACCATAGTGACCGCGGCGATTGTGCACGCAACAACGCGACGACGTGTGAACAACGCACTCCCTTGAGGTCGATGCACCTCTCGAAATTCGTGTAGACGATAGCTTAGTGTGACCGTCAATTGGGCGCTTGGCATCGCGAGAAGCCGAGTTCCGGCGGCGCTGGCCGCGCCTGCGATCTGCGTCGCCCGACCATCATGTTCGCCGTGATCACGGAGTAAAAATGCACACGGAGCAGCACGTTCGCTCCGTGATCATGAAGAACCCCGTGCACTGTGGGCGCCGGACGCATGACCACGGAGACTTTGCTCGGCGGACTGCCGCTGCCAGCACCCGCACGCCGCCGCCGACGAACGACCCATGGTCAGAGGTGAACCGGCCGGCGCGTACGCCGCCGAGCCGGTCCTCGCCACCGAATCAGCTCGTTGACGGTTATGCCGCGCCCGTCAGCTTCGTCAGTCCGCTCTCGAGCTGATCCAGGACCGCGAGTGCGTCGCCGTACCCGCCGGGCAGAAAGTCGGGAAAGGGCACGAGCCGCGTCGCCCGGACCGCGGCGAGCTGCTTGAATCCCGTCTGGGCGAACAGCTCGGGCCCCTTGTTGTTCGGATTGCCGTCGTAGCCGGAGTAGAACCCGATCACGTCGGCGTCGGCGAGGATGTCGATCTGCTCGTAGGACACCTTGCGGTTGCGCCTCCCGACGTCTCCTTGCTCGCGGTCGCGAACTGGACGCCGGCCGCGGAGAGGATCTTGCCGACCTCGGATTCGAGGCCGTAGACCCAGAACTGGCCGTTGTCGAAGCCGCCCTGCAGGATGTTCCAGCGGTAGCGGCCCAGGATGTCGGCGTGCTTCGTCTTGATCGCTTCGTTGCGGGCGGCGACCCGCTTGTCGAGCGCGTCGAGCGCGTCGAGCTTGTTGACCGCTTCGGCGGTGGTCTTCGCGCTGGCCTGCCAGCTCGTGACGGGGATGATGACTGTCGGCGCGATCGCGCTCAGCTTGTCGTAGGCCTTGGTGTTCCACGGGTAGTCGGCGCCGATGATGAGGTCCGGCTTCAGCGCGGCGACCTTCTCGATCTGGACCTCGCCCGCGTTGCCGATCTTCGGGGCCGCGTTCCACTGCGACGCGTACCGCGGCGAGATGTACTGGGCCCCTTGGTCATAGACACCGACCGGCTCCACACCCAGGTCGTACAGCGTCGCCGTCGCGGACGGCTGGATGGACACGACACGCGTGGGGTTCGCCGGTACGTCGACCGGACCCTTGGCGGTCTCGACGCGCCGGCTCGGCGGCGTCTCGGAGGTGGTCGCCGGCCCGTCGCCGGTCGACCCGCACGCGGCGAGCCCGAGCAGCGCGGCGGCGCCGAGGCCGCCGGCGAGCAGACGGCGGCGGCTCAGCTCGTTGACGATCCGCGCGAACTCGACCTCGGTGTCGAGTGTGATGACTGGCATGGGTTCTCCTGGGTTCAGTGAACGGTTGCGTGACGGGGCCGACCCTGTATGGGATCGTGGCGACGGCGGCGGACGGGAACGACCAGTGGCGATCCGGTCTGCGGGTCGTCGATGATCTCGCAGCTCAGGCCGAAGACATCCGCGACGAGGTCGGCGGTGACGATCTCGCCGGGCGGGCCCTGGGCGACGATGCGGCCCTCGCGCATGGCGATGAGATGGGTGGCGTACCGGCAGGCGTGGTTGAGGTCGTGCAGGACGGCGACCAGGGTGTAGCCCTGCTCTTCGTGCAGGTCGGCGCAGAGATTGAGCACGTCGATCTGGTACGCGATGTCGAGGAAGGTTGTGGGTTCGTCCAGCAGCAGGATCCTGGTCTGCTGCGCGAGGGTCATCGCGATCCAGACCCGTTGCCGCTGCCCGCCGGAGAGCTCGTCGATGTAGCGGTCGGCCAGGTCGCGCACCCCGGTGGCTTCCATCGCCTCGGTGACGACGCGTTCGTCGTCGCGTGACCACTGCCGCAGCAGCTTCTGGTGCGGATAACGGCCGCGAGCGACCAGGTCGGCCACGGTGACGCCGTCGGGCGCGATCGGTGACTGTGGGAGCAGGCCGAGGTGGCGCGCAACCTCCTTGGAGGGCATGGAGGTGATGGCCTTGCCGTCGAGGTAGGCCGCGCCCTGCTTGGGCTTGAGCATGCGGGACAGGGCACGCAGCAGGGTCGACTTGCCGCAGGCGTTGGCACCCACGATGACGGTGAACGATTGGTCGGGGATGACCACGTCGAGGGCGGTGCTGATGACCCGTTCCTCGTAGGCAAGGGTGAGGCCGGCCGCGTGCAGTCGCGACTTTCCCGTGACGACGGGCTCCGGCGCGACGGGCTGGGCCCGACGGCGCAAGCCGAGTGGTCTCATGAGCGTCCGGCCTTCCATTCGTGGGCGAGCAGCCAGCACAGGTAACCCCCGCCGATGACGCCGGTCGCCACCCCGACCGGGAGTGGGGTCGACGGGATGGCCCGTTGCGCGGCGAAGTCGCTCGCGCAGAGCAGCAGGCCACCCATGAACGCGGCGGGCACGATCAGCGCCCCGGCCGAGCGGGTCAGCCGCCGGCACAGCTGCGGCGCGGCGAGGGCGACGAACCCGATCGGGCCGGCGGCCGCGGTGGCGGCGGCGGCCAGCGCGGTCGCCGAGACGACCAGGACGAGCCGGGTGCGTTCGATCGGGACGCCGAGGCCCTTGGCCGACTCGTCGCCCATCTCCATCCACCCGAGGGTGCGCCCGGCCACGACGGTGACCGGGGTCAGCACCGCCAACGTGACCACCAGCGGGCCGACGACGTTCCAGCCGACGGCGTTGAGGCTGCCGATCAGCCATATCTGGGCGTTCTGCGCGTCGTACAGCTCGGCGCGGGTGAGGAGGTATGAGGTGAGCGCGGTGAGCACGGCGCTGACACCGATGCCGACCAGAACGAGCCGATAGCCGGCGACCTTGCCGCGCTTGACCGACAGCAGGTATACGACCAGGGCGGTCGTGAGTCCGCCGAGAATCGCCGCGCCGGCGATCTGCGACTGCCCGCCACGGTGGATGAGGATCTCGGCGACCGCGCCGGTGGCCGCGCCGCTGGTGAATCCGACGATGTCCGGGCTGCCGAGCGGGTTACGAGACAGGGACTGGAACACCGCGCCGCTCATGCCCAGTGCGGCCCCGATCAGCAGTGCCGCGACCAGGCGCGGCAGCCGCAGCGTGACCACGATGAACGACTCGGCCCCGGTGCCGCGACCAAGCAAGCTGTCGATCACGCCCGACAGCGGGACCGGGTAGTCACCGGTGGTGAGGCTGAACGCCGACAGCACCACCGACGCGGCAGCGAGGATCGCACAGAGGAGCACGGTGCGGGGCTGCCAGCGCAGCGAGACGCTGTCGCCGCGGATGCGCAGCACGCGGCCGCGGACGATCGGGCGATCGGCCGGCGGGGAAGTCGTATCGAATGCGGTCACAGCTCGGGAATCCGGCGGCGTCGGACGAGTGCGATGAACACGGGCGCCCCGACGACAGCGGTGACGATACCGACCTGGATCTCCCCTGGCCGGGCCACCACCCGGCCGAGGATGTCCGAGCTGAGCAGCAGGATCGGACCCAGCACCATCGAATACGGCAGCAGCCACCGGTGGTCCGGGCCGGTGATCAACCGCGCGATGTGCGGGATGGTCAGCCCGATGAACCCGATCGGCCCGAGCGCGGCCGTGGCCGCCCCGCACAGCAACGTGACGGCTACGGCGCCGAGCACGCGGGTGCGGGTGATGTTGCTGCCCAGTGCGCGAGCCGTCGCGTCACCCAGCGCGAGCGCGTTCAACGCCCCGGACAGCCCGAGCGCCAGCAGGGCGCCGACGGCGAGGAACGGCAGCACCTGCCAGAAGATCGACAGGCGCACTCCGGACAGCGACCCCACGCCCCAGAAGCGGAACTGGTCGAACACAGCCGGGTTCAGCAGGGTCACGAACGAGATCAGCGACCCGAGCACCGCGCTGATCACGGTGCCGGCCAACGCGAGGCGGACCGGGGTCGCACCGGAGCGGCCGCGGGAGCCGAGCAGGTAGACCAGCACCGACGCCATACCGGCGCCGAGGAACGCGAACCACACGTAGGCCGTCAGGTCGGTGAACCGCCAGATCCAGATCGCCAGCACCACCGCGGTCGAGGCGCCGATGTTCACGCCGAGGATGCCCGGGTCGGCCAACGGATTACGAGTCATCGCCTGCATCAGCACGCCGGCCAGCGCCAGAGCTGCCCCGACCGCGACGCCGAGCAGGGTGCGCGGCAACCGCAGGTCCAGCACGACCACGCCGTTGACGGTGTCGAGCCCGTCGAACAGGGCGTGGACAACCCCGGACAGCGGGATCGGTTTCGCGCCGACCGCGATGCTGACCAACATGACGAACAGCAGGACCGCCAGTGCGATCAGCAGGCCGAGGACGCGTAACGCGATCACACTGCCCCGGATCGGTTTCTCCGGCTGCCCGTTGGCGGGCGCGAGCGGCGGCTCGGCGGTCACCGTGGTGGCGCTCACCCCTGCCCACCACTGCGGTCAAGGCTCGACGGCGTGGAACGGGTCATCATCACTTCCTTGCGGCAATCATGGGCACGGGCAAGGAAAGCGGAGGGTCACCGACACGTCTCGGGGATTAGGTTAGGCTAGCCTTGCCTGACCTAGGGTAGGTGCCGCCTTGACCGCACGGCAAGGCACGGCTACGCCAATCGGTGTCGCCTACGCGCCGCGATGTTGCCGATCCGCCGTGCCGGCTGGCGATTCGCTGCCTGGCTCGTCAACACTGGACGCCAGCGACAGATGCCCGCTCGACGCGGGCGTCGGCGTTGCCGAAGTAGGCAGCGGGAGTGTGGCCGGTGAGGCGGCGGAACGCGGCGACGAACGCGCTGGCGGTCGCGTAACCGACGTGCTCGGCCACCCGCGCGACCGGCTGCCCTTCGGCGAGGTAGGCGATGGACGCCTGCAGCCGGGCGTGCGCCCGCCACTGGGTGAAGGTCATGCCGGTCTCGGCCAGGAACAGCCGCAGCAAGGTACGCGAGCTCGACCGCACCGCGCGGGCCAACTCGTCAAGGCTGCGGCGATCGGTCGGATCGGCCAGGATCAGGTGTGCCACCTCCCGTGCCCGCTCGTCGGCGGGCAGCGGGAGTTCGATGGTGGCTTTCTCGACCGGGCGGAGCACGTCCAGCAGCACGGCCTCGCCGTGGGAGCGGGCGGCCTCGGTCAGCTCGCCGGCGAGGTAGGTGATCAGGTGCCGGGCCAATGGTGGTACGGACACGACGGTTGGTTCGGTCCACGCCACCGGGCAGCCGGCCGGCTCAAGATAGATGCCCTGCATGATCGAGGTGCGAAGCGCGATCGACGCGTGCCACACACCGCCCGGAATCCAGAGCGCGAGCGTCGGGGGCAGGACCCAGTAGCGGTCCTCGACATCGACCATCAGCACGCCACTGCGGACCCAGGCCAGCTGGTGCGCTTTGTGCACGTGCCGGTCGAACTTCTGCCCGCGGGCCATGTCGAAGCGGGCCAACCCGATCGCACGACCACTCACCGCCGCCTCACTCCTTCGTGCTCGTCCGCTCGCCGTCGCCGACACCATCGTGACTGATAGGCGATAGCGATTGGCGCACTACTGCGTTTACGTCAAGGTTAGGTGAACCTAACGTCGACACGGTGACCGCCCCCGCCATTTCCCTTGCCGACGCGGCCGACCGGACGACCGGCGCACCGGGTACCGAGCTGGTATCGCCACGCGGCATGTTGTGGCGCGCGCTTGGCTCGCGGCGACGCGATCTGGTCGCCGCCTCGGTGTTCTACAGCACGCACCAGTTGGGCGAGGCGATGGTGCCGGTCATCATCGGCGCGACCATCAGCGACGCGGTGCAGCACGGCAACTGGGCAGCGATCGGCGGCTGGCTGGCCGTGCTCGCCGGCGATTTCGCATTTCTGTCGCTGTCCTACCGGTTCGGCGCGCGGGCCAGCATGCGGGCCAAGCAGCACGCCGGACACGTCGTGCGGATATGGCTGAGTGACCGGGTGGTGCAACCGGCCGGCGGGATTCGCAACACCCCCGGCGACCTGCTCAGCCGCGCCACCAGCGACGCCGGCCGGGTCGGCGCCTTCGCCGGGATCCTCGCCACCGTCATCGCCGCCGCCGTCGTCCTGGTCGTGTCGACTCTCCTGCTGCTGCGCTTCTCGCCGCTGTTGGGCTCGATCATCGTCGCCGGTACCGTCGTGCTGCTGATCGTCCAGAACCGCGTCTCCGGGCTCTTGCGCCGCCGCAGTGCCGTGGAGCAGCACGAACAGGCCCGCAGCACCGCGCTGGCCGAGGACCTGATCCGCGGGCTGCGGGTGCTCAAAGGGATCGGTGCCGAGCGCACCGCCGCGAACGAGTACCGGCGCGTGAGCCAGGGCGCGATGCGGGCGGCGTTGCGCGCGACCTCCTCCGCGGCCACGATCTCGGCGGTCGGGTCGCTGCTCAGCGGGATCTACCTGACCGTGATCGCGGGCGTCGGCGGCTGGCTGGCGCTCTCCGGGCACCTCGGGCTCGGGCAGCTCGTGTCCGCGCTCGGTCTGGCCCATTTCGTCATCGGTCCGATGCGGGTCGTTTCCGGCGCCAGCCCCGCCTACGCCCGGGCACTGGCCTCGGCCGGTCGTATTCACGAGGTCCTTGTCGCCGAACCCGCCGTGTCACCGGCAGCTCCTGGCCAGGGTGCGCAAGCTCGTCCCGACGTCGGTTCCGGCCTGGCGTTCGAGGCGGTGCGCGTGCTCGATACCGGCCCTGCGCTCGACGCGGCCTTGCCGGCGAACGCGATGTCCGGTCTGGTCTGTGCCGATCCCGTTGCCGCCGCCGCGGTGCCGGCCCTGCTGGCCCGCGAATACGACCCATCGGCCGGACGGCTCCTCCTCGGCGGCCCGGACATCGGCTGGCATGACATCGCCACGCTGCCGCTGGAGACGCTGCGCACCGCGGTGCTCGTGTGTCCGCACGACACGGTGCTGCTGCCCGGCAGCATCGCCGACAACCTGCACGTCCTCACCGGGGACGAGGGCGCGGTGGCGGCAGCCGCGCACGCGGCGTTCGCCGACCAGGTCATCGACGCCGTGCCGGACGGAGCGAACACCAGCGTCGGCGACCGCGGGGAGACTCTCTCCGGCGGTCAGCGGCAACGCATCGCGCTGGCCCGCGTCCTCGCAGCCGGTTCGCCGGTACTCGTGCTCCACGACCCGACCACCGCCGTCGACGCGGCCACCGAGGACCGCATCGCCGAGCGCGTCCGCACTCTGCGCACCGGGCGCACCACCCTGGTGGTCACGACCAACCCGGTCTGGCTGTCCCGTTGCGACCAGGTCATCTATCTCGACGCGAACGGCTGCCGGACCGGCACACATGCCGAGCTGTCAACTCGCGTCCCCGCCTACCGGGAGACCGTCGCCCGATGAGCACCGACACCACAACGGCGCTGCTGCCGGTCGCCACTGGGCGACAGGTCCGCCGCTACGTCCAGACGCTGTTGCGAGGGCGCTGGAGATGGTTGGCCGCCACGATCGTCGTGATGATCGGCGACAGCGCTCTCGGACTGGCCGGGCCGATCGCGATCGGCCAGATCACCCAGGCCATCGCTGACCATGAATCCCCCCACGCGCTTCTCGGCCCGATCGTCCTGCTCGCCGCCGCCACCGTCGCGGCCGCGGTCACCGGGTGGGCCTCGAGCGTACTGCTGGTCCACGTCGTGCTGCCGGGCGTGGCCCGGCTCCGCGAAGCCACCCTCACCACCGCTGTGCGGTTACCGGTCGACGTGGTCGAGGCCGGCGGCATCGGTGACCTGGTCTCCCGCGTCTCCGGCGACGTCGAGCGGGTCAGCGAAGCCGCCGAGGGCGCGCTCGGCAGGTTCCTCGCCGCCGGGCTGGCCATCCTGTCCACCCTGGTCGGGCTGGCCAGCCTCGATTGGCGCCTCGCGCTGGCCGGCCTGCTGGTCGTCCCCGTCCAGGCACACGCGCTGCGCTGGTACCTGCGCACCTCCCGGCCGATCTACGCCGGCGGGCGCATCGCCGACGGGAAACGGGCCTCCGCCATGCTCGCCGGCTTCACCGCCCTGCCCACCCTGCGGGTATTGCGGCTCGGCCAGCGGCAGCGCGACCGGATCGCGGCCGCCTCGACCGACTCCATGGAGTACGAATTCCGCGCCATCCGCACCGCGACCCGCTTCTACGGGCGGCTCAACGTCGCCGAGTTCATCGGGCTCGGCGCGATCCTGCTCGTCGCGTTCGTCCTCGTCCGCGACGGCACGGCGAGCATCGGGGCCGCCACGACGGCCGCGCTGTTCTTCGCCGCCCTGTTCGGCCCCATCAACACCGTGCTCGGCGTGTTCGACAGCATCCAGCAAGCCACCGCCAGCCTCGCCCGCCTTGTCGGCATCACCACCACCGACGCCGAACCGCGTCGCCGGATCGGGGCGAGCGTCGCAGCCGATGCCCGGCTCGAGTCGGCGCCCGCCGGATCCGGCCCAGCGTCCGCGGCCCCGGCCCGGCGCCCCGCACTCGACGTGGACAGCGTCCGGTTCGGCTACCCCGGCAGGCCCGACGTGCTGCACGACGTCACCCTGCACCTGCCCCCAGGCCGGCACGTCGCCATCGTCGGCGCCACCGGGTCCGGTAAGTCGACCCTCGCGTCGCTGCTCGCCGGGCTGCGGCAACCACACGGCGGCCGTGTCACGCTCGACGGCACCCCCGCCGGCGACCTCGACCCGGCCCGCCTGCACCGGACCATCGCGCTGGTCACCCAGGAGACCCACGTGTTCGCCGGGACCATCGCCGACAACCTGCGCCTGGCTGAGCCCCAGGCAACGACCGACAACCTCACCGCCGCCCTCGACGCCGTCGGCGCCGGCTGGATCACCACCCTGCCGGACGGTCTGGACACCGCCGTGGGCAGCGGGGGCGCTCCCTTGACCGCCAGTCAGGCCCAGCAACTCGCCCTCGCACGGCTGCTGCTGCTCGACCCCGCCATCGTCGTACTCGACGAGGCCACCGCCGAAGGTGGAAGTGACACCGCTCGCGCCCTCGACCACGCCGCCACCGTCGTCACCCGGGACCGCTCCGCGGTGGTCATCGCCCACAGCCTGTCCCAAACCGCGACCGCCGACACCATCCTCGTCATGGACGCCGGCCGCATCGTCGAGCACGGCACCCACGACGACCTCCTCAACGCCGGTGGTTCCTACGCCGCGTTGTGGTCCGCCTGGTCGCAACCCCGCTATCCGGGTGGTCATGGACGGCCGGCCGCGGATAACGCGACCAGAATCGCGGAACACAGGCCGGCAGCGAGTTGAGGGCACGAGCGCGGTCCGGCGCCCCACCCGCCGGCGGACCCCATGATCACGGAGCGCTCGTGTACCAGGGAGTACACGAGCGCTCCGTGAGCATGGCGAGGTCAGCAGCCCGTCCAGATGACGGCGAGCTGGGATAGGCCGGAGCCCGCCAAGCCGAGGATCGTGTGGCCGTCGGCGCTGACCCAGTGGATCCTGATGTCGCGGCCCTGGTACTGGGGGAGGGCGACGGGCGTGTTCCCGCGGTACAGCAGCTCCTTGCCGTCGACGGTGGCCACGATCGTGCCGCTCACGCCGACCGTGTCGACCGTCGCGTTCGTCCGGTACAGGCCCGACTCGGGGTGACCGACCTGCTCGACGGTGCCGGAGCCCAGGTGCCACCGCACGTAGATCTGCTCGCCCGCCAGCTCGCCCTTGCCGTCGCCCTCGGGGTCGGCGCCGGGCCGTTTGGCGGCGACTTCGCCGAACAGCTGGTCGCCGCTGGGGTAGCTGGCCCAGCCGGTGTGGTAGCCGGGCGGCAGCGGCAGCGGGGTGCCCTTGCCGTCGGACGTCCACCTCGTCGGGACCATCCTGACCGTGCCGTAGACCGTGCTGTCGTCGGCGATCGCCAGCGCGGTGGACACCGGGCTGCTGAAGACCTTGACGCCGCCCGCCGCGGGCCAGAGGACCGCGCGGCGGTCGGTGCCGCCCATCCGGACCTCGCCCACGACGTCGCCGCGGGCGTTGATCGCCGACACCCGCACGTCCTGGGACCCTGACGGGGTCGGCAGGTCGCTCAGCGTGCCGTTGCGTACCACCGCCGCGCGGTCCACGCCGTGGGTGCCCGCGATCGTGCCGGAGGCGTTCACCGCTTCAGGGCGGAACGCGTCGGGCAGCGCCTGCCGGTGCCCGTCGACCCAGAGGGCGGCACCGGAGAGGCCCGAGCCGATGATGTAGTGGCCGGTCGGGTCGGCGGTCAGGATGTCGAGCGGCTGCTGGTTCGCCTCGTCGAACACGGGCGCGACGGTGCAGCCCGGCGCCACGGGCGGCAGCGGCGAGATGACCGGACCGGATGGCGCGACCCCGGTGGTGCCCGGCGACGACGGCGCGGCGGGGGCCTGTCCGGCGCTGCCGGGGCCCGGCCGCGCGTACGCGACGCCGACCCCCAGCGCCAGTGCCGTCAGGGCCGCCGTTCCGGTCACCGCGGCCGTGCGGCGGCGGTGGATGGTGCGCGCGTGGCGGTACACGTCCTCGGCACGCAGTCGCGATGGGGGCGGATCGCCAGCCGGTCGTCGACCGTCTCGCCGCCCCCGTCGACCGGCCGGTCGGGCGCGCTGTCCCGCAACAGGACCGCGGACCAGGGCCGCCGCCGCTCGGCGAGGCAGGCGCGGACGACCATGGTGCGGACGTACGCGTCGAGATTGTCGACCTCCGACATCCGCGGCCACCGCCGGTACAGCACGGTCAGCGCGTTCTGCACGGCGTCGTCGGCGCGATGTGCGTCGCCCAGCACGAGGTAGGCGACGTGATGCAGCCGCGGTATCCGCGACCGGACGTACTCGATGTAGTCGTGCTCCTGTTCGGCACGCAACGGCCGGCTCCCCTCGGTCGTCTCCGTCACCCAAGTCGATGCCGGCACCGGGGCATCCGGTTCAAAACTCGCGCGACCGGCCGACGCGAGCCGAATCGTGCTTTCCGCCAGCCTGGGCCGAATCATGGCAAAGATCGGTTTTCGCACGATGTTGAGGAACCCGCGGCGCCCCGGTCTCTGGCGCCGAGGGTTCCTCTTCGTCTCGGCGCGCCGCTACGCGCTGTGTGGCGTACTTGGCTTTTTCGGCCCATTGAGACACCCAGGCGGTTCGGTTAGGGTGCCATCCACGACAGTGGGACGGCGGTCTCACATTTCGGGCCAGTGTTGTCCCGTCGCGATCCGGATGCACCGCCAGGCAACGGGAGGCCAGTCATGCCTGATCCGATGGGATTCATGAAGTACCGCCGGCAGTTGCCGCTGCTGCGCCCGGTGCCCGAGCGGGTGGCCGACTGGCGCGACGTATACCAACGCGTCGACGAACAGATGATCCACGAGCAGTCCAGCCGGTGCATGAACTGTGGCGTCCCGTACTGCCACAACGGCTGTCCGCTGGGCAACCTGATCCCGGACTGGAACGACCTGGTGCGCGTCGGCGACTGGGAGCGCGCCGCGGACACGTTGCACGCCACGAACAACTTCCCCGAGTTCACCGGGCGGCTCTGCCCGGCCCCGTGCGAGGCGGCCTGCGTCCTCGGCATCGGTGACGACCCGGTCACGATCAAGCAGGTAGAGGTCGAGATCATCAACCGCCTCACCGATGGCGGGCCGCTGCGGCCCTTCACGGTCGCGGCGAGCTCCGGTCACAGCGTCGCCGTGGTCGGCTCCGGGCCGGCCGGTCTGGCCGCCGCGCAGCAGCTGGCGCGGGCCGGACACGCGACGACCGTGTACGAGCGCAGCGACGCCGTCGGTGGCCTGCTCCGCTACGGCATCCCCGACTTCAAGCTGGAGAAGCGCCACATCGACCGGCGGGCCGCTCAGCTCGCCGCCGAGGGAGTGGTGTTCGTCACCGGCTGTGAGGTCGGCGTCGACGTTTCGCTGGCCGAGCTGCGGGAGCGGCACGACGCCGTCGTCCTGGCCTGCGGCGCCCTCGACCCGCGCGACGTGCCGGGCACTCCCGGTCGCGAGCTCAGCGGCATTCATCAGGCGATGGTGTACCTGGAGGGTGCGAACCGGGTCGTCGCCGGCTCGCTGGACGCACCGCCGATCGACGCGGCCGGCCTGAACGTCATCGTCGTGGGCGGCGGCGACACGGCCGCGGACTGCCTCGGCACCGCGCACCGGCAGGGCGCGGCCAGCGTGCAGCTGGTGGAGGTGGCACCGCTGCCCCCGCCGCAGCGGGACGGCGGTCGCGACCCCTGGCCGACCTGGCCGACCATGCTGCGCAGCGGCTCGGCCCACGAGGAGGGCGGCGAGCGCAACTTCGGCTGCGCGGTGCGCCGCTTCCTCGGCGACGACGAGGGGCGGCTGCGCGCGGTCGAGCTGGTGGACGTCCTCATCGGCCCCGGATTCACGCTGAGCGAGGTCGAGGGAACGGTCCGCGAGGTTCCGGCCGACCTGGCTCTGCTGGCGATCGGCTTCGGCGGTACGCAGCCCGGACCGCACCTGGCCCAGGCGAAGCTCACCCGCAACGGGCGCGGCACGATCGACGCCGACGGCGACTGGCAGACCGAGGCGCCGGGCGTCTTCGTGGCCGGCGACGCCCGCCGGGGACCGTCGTTGATCGTCTGGGCGATCGCGGAGGGCCGCTCGGCCGCCGCGGCGGTCCACCAATACCTGGGCGGGGGCGGACGCCTGCCCGCCCCGGTCACCCCGGCCTCGATATCGCTCAGCGCGAGGTAGGCCCGGCGCCGCCGGTACCAACCACCTGCGGCGGTGACGCTCAGAGCAGGGTGTCGGCGAAGTTCCTGAGCTGGGCCAGGTTGGCGCATTCGACGACGCGGTCGCAGTGCGGCGCGTAGTGGTGGATCGCCGAGTCCCCGGTGTTCCAGTTGGCCTGGCGTTCCGGGTTGAGCCAGTAGACGTGCGCGGCCCGGCGGGCGACGAGGCGCAGCCGCTCCTCCTGCGGCGACCGGTAGTTGTTGCGCCCGTCGCCCAGGATCAGCACGGACGTGCTCGACCGGACGGCCGACGCGTAGCGGCTGGTGAACGTCTCCAGCGCGTGGCCGTAGTCGGAGCGCCCGTCCAGCCAGATCAGCCTCGGGTCGGCCGTGATCGTGGCGAACGCCTGTTCGGCGGTGACGCTCTCCACGAGTACATCCGTGACCTCCACCAGGTCGTCGATGAAGGCGAAGGTCCGGATCTTGCGGAACTGGAGTCGCATCGCATAGAGCAACTGGAGCGTGAAGCGCGCGAACGTCGCCACCGAGCCGGAGACGTCGGCGATCACGACGAGTTCCGGCTTGGGCTTGGCGGGCGGCTTGAACCGCAGCTGTACCGGCGTGCCGCCGGTCGACAGGGACGCCCGGATGGTGCGGCGGAAGTCGAGCGGGCCCCGCTGCCGCAGGCGTTGCCGGCGGGCCAGGCGGGTGCCCAGGGTGCGTACGAGTGGGGTGATCGCCCGGCGCATCGCGACGATCTCCGCGCTGGACGCGTTCATGAAGCCGATCGCGTCCTGCAGCGGCGGCCGGACCACCTTGGCGACGGCGCCGGCACCACGGTCGGCGACCAGCCGGCGGCGGATCTCGAGTTCCACCGTCGACTCGACGTAGGCCACGGTCGCGCCGAGCCGGTCGCGCCGGAGCCGGAGCTCCAGTGGTGACCGGGCGGGCTCGGCGGCGCCGATGTCGGCGACGAGGCGGTCCAGGTCGAGGCTGCGCAGGACGCGGAACAGGTACGCGCGCCCCGCGACCGGCCGGCCCGGTTCCATCTCGGCATACCGGTCCACGGCCGCGTCCGCGATCCGGCGCAGCACCGGGCGGTTGTCCGCGGCCAGGGCATCGCGCAGCGACGCGGCGAGCTCGTCGTCGGTCAGGGTGTGGAAGACAACGGTCTTTCCGGCGGCCGGCGCCGCCCGGATGTCACCGAAGTAGAGGTCGAAGACGACGTCGAACGCGTCCAGGTGCTCGCTGCGCTTGACCATCGTCGCGCGCAGGGCGACGCGGAGGTCGTCGCGTTCGGCGAAGTCGATCGACCGGACGGCCTCGACGGCGTCGGTCAGCTCGGCCAGCGAGACCGGGATCTCGACACGGCGCAGTTCGTCTGCGAATCTGGATATCGTGTCAATCAACGCGACACCCCGTCAACCTAGTGAACGCTCGTTGCCCGCTGTCCTGCTGGTGCACGGCTTCGGGTCCTCCTTCGACAACGACTGGCGCCGCAACGGTTGGGTGGATGTGCTCGCCGATCTGGGCCGCCGCGTCGTCGGGCACGATCTGCTCGGGCACGCCGAGGGCAACCACGACGCCGACCCGGCGAGCTACGCCGGCCTCGAGGAGCACGCCTTCGCGCCCGCCGCCGCGCTCGCCCCGGTCGACGCGGTCGGCTTCTCGCTGGGCGGCCTGATCCTGCTGCGCCTGGCCGCCGACGACCCGTCCCGGTTCCGGCGGATCGCGGTGCTCGGCGTCGGCGACCCGGTCGTCGGCCTGGGCCGGCCGCATGCCGACCGCCCGCTGCCCGACGTGATAGGTGCGCTGGACGGCACGACGGTCGCGCCGGATCCGGCCTCCGGTGTCTTCCGCCGCCTGGTGGCCTCGCACCGCGCGGACACCCGCGCGCTGACCGCGGTGATCCGCCGGCCACAGCGTCCACTCACGACAGTCGACCTGCACCGCGTCGACGTGCCCACGCTGCTGGCGATCGGCGACGACGACTTCGCCGGACCGGCCACCCGGCTGGCCGCGGAACTTCCCCGCGCGTCGGTCGTCGAGCTGCCCCGAACCGATCATTTCGCGACGCCCTCCTCGCTGAAGGCGATGGATGCGGTGCTGCGCTTCCTCGCGTCCGACTGACCGGTCAGCCGCGGCCGAACAGCTCCTTGCGCGCCAGGTCGATGTCGCTCTGGTACTTGAGGAGCACCTGGAGCGTGCCGTCCACCGCATCGGCGTCGAGCTCCGCGATGCCGAGCACGCACAGCGTTCGGGACCAGTCGAGGGTCTCGGAGACCGACGGCGCCTTGCGCAGGTCCAGCTGCCGCAGCGTGTGCAGGATCGAGGCGACCTGCTCGACGAGGTGTGGCACCAGGTCGGGCACCCGTGCCCGGATGATCTCGGCTTCCCGCTCGGGTGAGGGGTAACCGAGGAAGAGGAACAAGCATCGGCGCTTGAGCGCGTCGGACAGGTCCCGGCTGTTGTTGGACGTCAGGAACACGGCCGGCGTCTGCGCGCCGCGTACCGTGCCCAGCTCGGGGATCGAGACCTGGAACTCCGCGAGCACCTCGAGCAGCAGCGCCTCGGTGTCGACGTCGAGCCGGTCGACCTCGTCGATGAGCAGCACGACCGGGTCGGGTGCGCGGATCGCCTCGAGCAGCGGCCGTTCGATCAGGTACGGCTCGCCGAAGACGTTCTCCAGCTTGGCTTCGACCGGGTCGCCGGACGCGCCCTGGATGCCGAGCAGCTGTTTGCGGTAGTTCCACTCGTACAGCGCCTTGGCCTCGTCGAGCCCCTCGTAGCATTGGAGCCGGATGAGGCGCCGGCCGGTCATCCGGGCGAAGCTCTTGGCGAGCTCGGTCTTTCCGGTGCCGGCCGGGCCCTCGACGAGCACCGGCTTGCCGAGGCGTTCGGCGAGCAGGACCGTCGCGGCCGTCGTGGTGTCGGCCAGATAACCGACAGAGCGCAGCAGGGACGCGACGTCTTCTCTGCCGCGGAGATCGAAGGAAGCTACCTCGGTCACGGACACACCTCACAGTCGGCGGGTCGGCGGGTACCACCTTCAATTAATCGAAGCATGGGGTTGTCGCGATGTCAATCGAGTGGTCTTGTCGTCTCGACCGACTACAGCCCCCCGGGCGCGGTGATCGTGATCAGCTCGGCCGGCACCCTGCCGGGGTTGCCAACGCTGACGATCAGCTCGCTGCGGCTGGTCAGCGTGTCGCCGGCGCGCAACACCCGGCTGCCGTCGGTCATCTCGACGGAGACCGTCTCGCGCTGGACGTACAGGCAGGCGGTGCCCTTGTAGTACTTGGGGTCGTAGAAGCCGTACGCCTTCGAGCGCGGCGGCAGCACCGATCGCAGGACGTTGAGCTCCCGCTGCCCGCGCGGGGTGAGCAGCTCGAACGAGATCTGCTCGAGCGGCCACGCCATGGTGCGCCGCTCATGGCGGCGGACCACGTACTCGTCGCGGGCCTGCGCGGACATCGTGGAGTCGAGCAGTTCGGCGAGGGAGACCCCGAGAGCCTTGGCGACCCGCAGCAACGTCTGGAACGACGGGTTGCCGATCCCGCGCTCGATCTGACTCAGCAGCCCCGCGCTGACGCCGGATCGTTCGGCCAGCGATTCGAGGCTGAACCGGTCGCCCCGGGCGGCGCGCAGCACCCGGCCCAACCGGGTCATCTCGCTCGCGAAGAGCTGCGGCGAGACGAGCAGCGACTCGTCGTCGCCGGGTCGTCCGGCCGGCGCTTCGGGTGCCTCGGACATCGAAGTCCTCCTTTGGTCGACAGTGGTCGGGTCCACATCATGTACCCCCGGTGGCCCGTCGGGGAGCCCCGTGCGGCGCGGGCCTCACTCTGATCGCAAACTCCCTGAACTTATTGACACTCTGTCTAGTGAGTTCTATGGTCATCAACCAATTGAAGCCTGACAGACTGTCGTCTCAGTAGATACATGCTCGCCCTTCGAGACACTGGAGGAGCTTTGAGCAGGATGGCCCGATCTCACCAACGAAGTGGTCAAACCAATCCAGTAGCCGCGAGGTCCGCGTCCGGGACGGTGGTCCTCGACCACCTGGCCGTCGCGGTCGCCTCCTGGTCGGATGCGACGGACGTGCTCGTGGGCGCGCTGCGGGGCCGGTGGAGGTACGGCATCCGTACCCCCGCGTTCAACCCATGTCAGGTCGGATACGGCAACGACACCCGCATCGAGCTGCTCGCCCCGCCGGAGCGGGGCAGCTCGTTCGTCACCAAATTCCTCGCCGCGGGGACCAACCGTCCACATCACATCACCTTCAAGACCACCGACATCCGGGCCGTCCTGCGGGATGCCGAGAGGTTCGGTGTCGCGCCGGTGCTGGTGTCACTCGAGAACCCGGGGTGGCGGGAAGGCTTCCTGCACCCCCGCGACACCGGCCTCGGCGTGCTCATCCAGGTCGCACAGGGCGACGGCGACCCGACCAAGTCCCTGCCCCCGGATCTCCTCGTCGACTGCCCGCGGGCGGAGTCCGGCGATGAGCCGTCCGCGATCTCCCACATCATCGTCCGAGTCAGCGACACCGAGTGGGCCGCGCGGCTGTTCTGCGAGGTGCTGCACGGTGAGCGCGTGGTCGTCACCGACGACATGGTCCGGCTGCGCTGGCCGTCGGGAGCGGATCTCCTGCTCCTGGGCCCCGATCGCGGCAGCGAACCACCACTTCCGCTGGGCGTGCGGTCCATCGGCTTCGACGCGACCGCACCGCCCGACCTCGCCCTCACCCCCGTCGGCATGGGCTGGTCCAAGACCCAGGTCGTGCCCGCCCTCGGCCTGAGTTTGCTCTTCAACTCCGTTTGAGCCGCACAGGAGACGCGATGGAATTCGAACTGGACGACCAGCAACGGGCATGGCGAGAGCAGGTGCGGTCCTTCCTCGCCGAGAACTTCACGCCGGAGCTGCTCCGGCTGCGCAAGGAACGCGGCTACGAGTCCGACAACGAGCTGCTGCGCGACTTCCGCCGCAAGGTCGGCGAGAAGGGCTGGTTCGGACTCAACTGGCCCAAGGAGTACGGCGGCCTCGGCCTAGGCCCCATCTACCAGCACATTCTCGTCAACGAGTTCGAGTACTGGGGTGCGCCCGGGCCGGACCTGACGGTCACCTCCGTCGCGCCGATGATCATGCGGTACGGCACGGAGCACAACAAGGAGGAGTGGCTGCCGCCCATCGCGCGCGGCGAGATCACCTGTGCCGTCGGCTACTCGGAGCCCAACGCCGGCACCGACCTCGCGAGCCTCAAGACCCGCGCCGAGCTCGACGGCGACGAGTGGGTGATCAACGGCCAGAAGATCTGGAACAGCATGGCCCACATGGCCACCCACGAGTGGCTGTGTGTGCGCACCGACCCAGACGCCCCCAGGCACCGCGGCATCTCGGTCATCATGGTGCCGATCGACACGCCCGGCATCGAGGTGCGTCCGATCATCACCTGGGACGACTTCCGCACCAACGAAGCGTTCTTCACCGATGTGCGGGTTCCCCGGACCAACCTGATCGGTGAGCCCAACCGCGGCTGGCAGTACATCACCGGCGCGCTGGACCTCGAACGCGGCGCGCTCACCAACGCCGGCGACCTGCGCCGCGCGGTCGACGAGGTCATCGAGGCCGCGCGGCTGGTCCTGCCGGACGGTACCCGCCCGATGGACCAGCCCGACGTCCGCCGCCGGATCGCCCAGCTCGAGGCCGACGTCGACGTCGCCGTCCTGATGGGACTCGAGGCCGCGTCCCTGCTCGAGACCGGTCAGATCCCCACCGTCGCCGTCACGGCGGAGAAGATCTTCTCGAGCGAGCTGCGGCAGCGGATCGCGGATCTCGGCACGACGATGCTCGGCATGTCCGGCGTGCTCGACCGTGGCGACCCGCACGCCGTCCCGGGCGGCGGCTTCGAGAAGCTCTACCGCAGCGCACCCCTGCTGCGCTTCGGCGGCGGCGCCAACGAGGTCTTGCGCGACGTCATCGCGCAGCGCGGTCACGGCATGCCCGGTTATGGGCGGTAGCCGCCATGGCGTTCGCGCTCACGCCCGAACGCTCTCCCACGGGCGCTGACCCGGCCAACACCCCTCGGACCGTTCGAAAGGCATGACGCATGCGACTGACACTCACCGAGGAACAGCAGGAACTCTCGACGATGCTCCGGCACCTGTTCGCCGACGCGTGCCGGCCCGCACTGGTGCGGCGCATGAAGGAACCCGACTCCGACGGCATCCCGGCCGAGCTGTGGGGCACGCTCGCCAAGGCGGGCGTCTTCGGGATCGCCGTGGACGGGCGGTACGGCGGCGAGGACGCCGGGCTGTTCGAGCTCGGTCTGGTCTTCGCGGAGGCGGGCCGGGCGCTGTGCCCCACCGCTGTCTACGACACGCTGTTGTTCGCGGTGGCCGTGCAGCGGCTGGCGAGCGAGGAACAGCGCGCCGAACTGCTGCCCCGCGTGGTCGGTGGCGAGCTGCGGGGCACAGCGGCGATCAGCAACCCCTCGGACGCCGGCGACCTGCGGCCGAGGCTGACGGCTGAGCGCACCGGGGGCGGATGGTCGCTGAGCGGGACGCTGATGTTCGTCGGCAACGGCAGCACCGGCGGCACGATCCTCGTCACGGCGCGGACGGCGGCCTTCCCGGAACCGAGCCGCGTCATCGGCGTCCTGCTCGACCCTGCCCGGCCTGGCGTCGAGGCGACCCCGCTGCACACCTTCGCCGGCGACAAGCAGACGCGGCTGGAACTGCGGGACTACCTCGCCACGGATGCCGAGGTGCTCGCCGGCCCGGACGGCGACGGGCTCCGCGGCGACGACCTTGCCTGGGCGTCCAACGCGTTCGTCGCCCTCCAGTGCATGGAGATGGTCGGCGGCGCGACCGCGGTGCTGGAGCGCACCGTCGATTACGTCAAGGTGCGTGAGCAGTTCAACCGGCCGATCGCCAGCTTCCAGGCCGCGCAGCACCACGTCGCCAACATGCGCATCGCGATCGAGGGCGCACGCCTGGCGGCCGCCCAGGCGGTGTGGTGGCTCGGGCGGGGCGACCTCGCCCGGCGGGCGGTGGCCATCGCGAAGATGCACGCCAGCGAGGCGTACAAGTGGACCACCCTCAACGCGCACCAGTTGCACGGCGGCATGGGCTACGTCCGCGAGACGGACCTGCACCTGTGGTCCGAGCGCGCCAAGGTCACCGAGATCAAGGGTGGTACCGCCGACATCGCCGCCGGCTGGCTGCAGCGAGAGCTGGGCCTGGCGAGATGAGCGGACACGATGAACGGCGGCAGGTGTTCACCGGCCTGCGCGTCGTCGACCTGTCCCGGTGGGTCGCGGGCGAGTACGCGACCAAGCTGTTCGCCGACTTCGGCGGCGACGTCATCAAGATCGAGAAGCCGGGCGACGGCAGCCACACCCGCCGCTGGGTGCCGACGCCCGACGACCGGCCCGAACCCGAGGCGAACCCGCTGTTCCTGCACCTGAACACCAACAAGCGGTCGGTCGCCGCCGACCTGCGCAGCGCCGCCGGGCGCGACCTCGTCCTCAGGCTGATCGCCCGGTCCGACGCGGTCGTCGAGTCATTCCGCCCCGGCCACCTCGAGAAGCTCGGCCTGGGCCCGGACGTCCTGCACCGGGTCAACCCCAAGCTCGTGATCACCCGGATCTCGGCGTTCGGGCAGTCCGGTCCGTACCGCGACCGCGAGGCGACCGGCATCGTCCTCCAGGCCGCCGGCGGACCGATGAACGCCACTGGCGACGCACACCGCGCGCCGCAGCGCAAGCCCGGCCTGCTGGAGCAGTACACGATCGGTCGTACGGCCGGCGAGGCGGCGCTGGCCGGTCTCTACCACGCGCGGCGCACGGGCAAGGGTTCCACGATCGACGTGTCGGGGCAGGAGGTGCTCCTGTCCAGCGCCGACCGGCGCGCGTCGTACCTGTTGTCGACGGCGTACTCGGGCATCGACGCCCCGCGCGGCGTCCGCAGCGCGCACCGCGGCTCGGCGACCTTCACCGGGCCGTTCCGGGCGGCCGACGGGTTCGTGATGATCTACATCACCAACCAGGAGTTCTGGAACCGTCTGGTCCGCCTCATCGGCGCCGGCGACGAGGCGTTCCAGCGGCGATTCCTGGACCGCCCCCGCCTCGGGGACGACTGGGACGACTGGGACGACTTCATGGCGTACCTCCACGCCTGGTTCGCCGCGCGGCCGAAGATCGAGATCATGGAGGTCGCGGAGGCCGCGCGCATCCCGTGCACGGCGTTCCTCCAGATGGACGAGCTGTTCGTGCACCAGCACTTCCGGCAGCGCGGCGCCTTCGTGACCGCCGGCCACCCGGTCGCCGGCGATCTGGACTATCTCGGCGCACCGTGGCGGATGCGCGACGGGTTCCAGCTCCGGCACACCGCACCCGCGCTCGGCGCGCACACCGACGAGGTCGCCGCGGAGCTCGGTGCGACCGGCGCCACCAGCCCGCACCAGGACGTGTCAAGGGGGACCCGGCCATGAACGAGAACGGTGCTGACATGAGGTATCCGCTCGAGGGAATCCGGGTCGTCGACCTGACGGTCGTGTGGTCCGGGCCCGGCGCGACCGCGCTGCTCGGAGATCTGGGCGCCGAGGTCATCCGCATCGAGGGCAACAACCGGCTCAGCCGCCAGGCCTCGGCCAAGACGACGCGGGCCATGGTGGAGCACGCCGGCTGGCACCGCAACACCTACCCGGACGGCGACCCCGAGCCGCGGCCGTACGACCGCAGTGCGATCTTCAACTGGCACGCCCGCAACAAGCTGGCCGCCTGCATGAACCTGGAGACGCCGGAGGGTCACGAGGCCGCCCTGAAGCTGATCGCGATCAGCGACGTGCTCGTGGAGAACAACACCAACCGCGTCCTGGAGAAGCTGGGCATCGGGCACGAGTCGCTGCTCGAGCTCAACCCGCGGCTGATCGTCGCGCGGATGCCACCGATGGGCATGGCCGGGCCGATGAGCAACTACCTCGGTTACGGCCCGAACTTCAACTCGCTGGTCGGCATCGCGGCCATGGACGGGTACGAGGGCGAGGACCCCGACAGCGCCGGCGAGAACTACCACATGGACGAAGCCGCGCCGGCCGGGCTCGCGTTCGCCGTGCTGGCCGGGCTCTGGGACCGCGACCGCACCGGCCGCGGCGGGCTGATCGAGTTCGCGCAGGCGGAGAACGTCATGCAGGACATCGGGGAGTACTTCCTCGACTACCAGATGCGCGATCGCAATCCCGCGGTGCTGGGCAACACCGACCCGAGCCTGCTCCAGGACGCGTACCGGACCGCCGAGGACGACCGCTGGGTGGTGATCTCCATTCGCGACGACCGCGACTGGACCGCGCTCGGCGAGGTCGTCGGCGACGCCGACTGGCTGAGCCTGGGCGGCACGCGCGCGCAGCGGCAGGAGAACTCGCGGAAGCTGCGCGACGGGATCGCCGCGTGGTGCGCGGACCGGCCGGTGGACGACATCGTTACGCGGCTGCAGGCGGCGCGGGTGCCGGCGACCGAGGTGATGAGCGAGACACGCCTGCTCGACGATCCGCACCTGGCGGCGCGCGACTGGTTCCAGGAGCGCTCGCACCCCGCCGTCGGCACGTACAAATATCCCGGACACCCGTGGCGGGCGGACGGGTTCGATCTCGCGTTCGGGCGTGCGCTGCCGGCGTTCGGCGAGGACAACGAATACGTCTACAAGGGACTGCTCGGCTACAGCGACGAGCAGTACCAGGACCTCGTCGAGCGCCGGCTCGTGACCCAGGAGCAGCTGGCATGAGCGGCACGGAGCGTAGCGGCGCCTGGTCTGGGTCGATCAGCGCGAAGCCTCATCGAGCCAGACCGGGCGTTGGGGCCGTTCATCATGGGCACAGGTGTAGCTCATGCCGCTGCCGGAGCGAAGCGGAGGTCTCGGCATGAGCACCCCGATGCTGGACGTCCAGCACCTCGAACTGCGCTTCGGCGGCGTGCGGGCCCTCGCCGGGCTCAGCTTCCAGGTCGAGCGCGGCCGGCTGTGCGCCGTCGTCGGGCCGAACGGCGCCGGCAAGAGCAGCCTGTTCAACTGCATCGGCGGCCTCTACCGGCCGCAGGCCGGCCGGATCCTGGTCGACGGCGTCGACGTGCTGAACAAGAGGCCGCACGCCATCGCCCGGCTCGGCGTCGGCCGCACCTTCCAGAACCTGGCGCTGTTCCCGCGCCAGACCGTGCTGGAGAATGTGCTGCTCGGCGGCTACAACCGGCACACCACCGGCCTGGTCGGCTGCGCCACGCATGCGCTCGGCCAGCGGCGCAAGGAACGCCGGCTGCGCGAGGAGGCCTTCGACATCCTCGAGCGGCTCGAGCTCGAGCGCTACGAACACTCGGTGACCGCGAGCCTGCCATTCGGCATCCTCAAGCGGGTCGAGCTGGCCCGGGCACTGATGTCGAGGCCGCGGCTGCTGCTGCTCGACGAGCCGGCGGCCGGGCTCAGCCACGGGCTGGTCGCCGAGTTCGGCCAGTGCATCGTGCAGGTGCGCGAGGCGTTCGACGTGACGATCGTGCTGGTCGAGCACCACATGGGTCTGGTGATGTCGATCTCCGACACCGTCGTCGTGCTCAACCTCGGCACGTTGCTCGCCACCGGTACACCCGACGAAGTCTCACACAACCCCGCGGTCATCGAGGCCTACCTGGGGGTGGCGGCATGACGACCATGTTGGAGGCCATCGGCCTGTCGGCCGGCTACGGCCCGAACCCGGTGCTCGACGGGCTCGACCTGCGCGTCGAGGAGGGCGAGATCGTGGTCGTGCTGGGCGCCAACGGCGCCGGCAAGACGACGACGCTGCGCGCCCTCAGCGGCATGATCGGCGGCAAGGGCAAGGTGATGCTCGCCGGCAACGACATCAGCCGCAGCCGGCCCGACGTGCGCGCCAAACTGGGGCTGGGCCACATTCCCGAGGGCCGCGGCACGTTCCCGTTCCTCTCGGTGGAGGACAACCTGCGCCTGGGCGGGCACGTCGTCAAGGACCGGCACGCGTTCGACGTCTGGTTCGAGCTGTTCCCGATCCTGGCGGAGCGCCGCAAGCAGTCGGCCGGCAGCCTCAGCGGTGGCGAGCAGCAGATGCTCGCCGTCGCCCGGGCGCTGATGGCCCGACCCAAGATGCTGCTGCTGGACGAGCCGTCGATGGGCCTCGCCCCGATGGTCACGGCAGCCCTGTTCGGCCAGATCGAGCACATCAACAAGCAGTTCGGCACCTCGATGCTGATCGTCGAACAGAACGCGAACCTGTCGTTGAAGATCGCGAGTCGTGGCTACGTGCTCGAGTCCGGCAGCGTCGTCCTGTCGGGCAGGGCCGACGAGCTGCTCGACAACGACGGCATCCGCCGCGCCTACCTGGGGAGCTGACGATGGTCCTCTTCATCCAACGTCTCGTCGACGGGCTGCAGAGCGGCGTCCTGTATGGGTCGATCGCACTCGCGCTCGTGCTGGTCTACCGCGCGACCGGCCTGCTCAACTTCGCCACCGGCGAGATCGCCATGCTGTGCACCTTCATCGTCTGGCAGTTGGCCGGCGGCGGGCTCGGCCTGCCCATCGTGGTCGGGATCATCGGCGGGATGCTCTTCGGCTTCGCGTTCGGCGCGGGGCTGGAGCGGTTCGTGATCCGGCCGTTCGAGAAGGCCGACCACCTGCGCCAGTCGATGGTCACGATGGGCCTGTTCCTCGGCATCAACGCGCTGGCCGGCTACCTGTTCACCCTCGACGTGCAGCGCCTGGCCTCACCGTTCCCGGTCGGCAGATGGAACATCGGCGGCGTCATCGTCTCGTACCACAAGGTCGGCTCCATCATCGTCCTCATCCTCGTCGCCATCGCCCTGCGGGTGCTGTTCGCCAAGACGCGGATCGGGCTGGCCATGACCGGCGCGGCGATGAACCCGACGTCGGCGCAGCTGCTCGGTGTCAACCCGTCACGGATGCTGGTGCTCGGCTGGGGACTCTCGGCCGCGCTCGGCGCCCTGGTCGGTGCGATGGTCGCGCCGGACCTGTTCCTGAGCACCAACATGATGCAGACACTGCTGCTCTACGGGATGGCCGCCGCGGTGCTCGGCGGCATGGAGAGCTACGTCGGCGCCCTGGTCGGCGGCGTGCTGATCGGCGTGATCCAGGCGCTGGCCGGCGGCTACGTGTCCTTCATCGGCACGCAGCTCCAGCTCGCGGTCGCCTTCGCGGCGATCCTCATCGTCCTGCTCGTCAAGCCCGAGGGACTGTTCGGAAAGCGACAGGTGGAACGGGTATGAACGCCATCGCCGCATCAGAGTTCGAAGTCGCCTCGCACGCGGCCTCAGGCGCACGGCCCTTGTTGCGCCGCGCGGCCATCCCGGCGGGCTGGCTCGCCCTGCTCATCGTGGCCGCCTACCTGCCATTCGGCGTCTCGATATCCGGCCTGGTCAACCTCCAGCAGGTCATCTACATCGCGATCGCGATCATGAGCCTGAATCTGCTGTCCGGCCTGGCCGGGCAGATCTCGATCGGGCAGAGCGCCTACATCGGCCTCGCCGCCTACGCCACCGCCCTGCTGGTGATGAAGGCGGGCTGGTCGCACTGGGCCGCGCTGCCGGTGGCGGTGCTGCTCTCCTTCGTCCTCGGCGTGCTGACCGGCCTGCCGGCCCTGCGGATCACCGGCATCCGGCTGGCGCTGACCACCCTGTCGATCGCCATCATCTTCCCGACGGTGCCGGTCAAGTTCACCGCGCAGACCGGTGGCACCCCGGGCATGAACGTCAACCCGCTCGCGGCGCCCGAGTCGTGGGGCATCACTGACGTCGCCTTCGGCTACTGGGTGCTGCTGGCGGGCCTCGTGCTCGTCTGGGTGGTCGTGCGCAACGTGATCGACAGCCGCATCGGACGCTCGCTCATCGCGGTCCGCGACCACCAGATCGCGGCGCACACGGTGGGCATCAACGTCGCCGTGACGAAGGTCCTCGTCTTCGGCGCGAGCGCCGCGCTGTGCGGGCTCGTCGGCTGGATGTTCGTCGTCACCAACCAGTTCGTCAGCCCGCACGACTTCTCCGTGCTGCTGGCCATCTACCTGCTGGTGGGCATGGCCATCGGTGGCTCCGGCACCCTGATCGGGCCGATCTTCGGCGCCCTGTTCATCGTGTACGCCCCGCAGGGCATCGGCGAGATCGGGGCCAGCCCGCTGCTGACCCCCCTCATCTATGGCGCCGCCCTGATCCTGATCCTGCTGGTGCTGCCACAGGGCATCGGCGGGCTGTTGGCCAAGGTCGCCCGGCGGATCACCGGCCCGCCGGCGCCGACCCGGGTCCGCACGGCGGCAGCCGCGCCGGACCCTGCCGGAGAGCCGTCATCGCCGCCTGACCGGTAACCACATCATTCGACGCACACCGTGAGGCCCGACGGCGCCGCCGTCGGCCTGGCTTTCCACACCCAATTCCCCTTTGCGTTGTCCTGCGACGGAAGGACCGAGAAGATGACTACGGCAAGAAGATCGCGGTTGGCGTGCGCCGCCGCGTTGCTGGTACTGGTGGCGAGCGGCTGCGGCGACGGCGCCGTATCCCGCGACGCAAACACCGGCGGCGCCGGGGGCTCGGACGCGACCGCATACCTGACCAAGACCTGCAACCGATACCAGCCGACGGTCGGCGTCACGGACACGAGCATCAAGGTCGGCTACAGCGGCGCGCTCGGTGGCCCGTTCGCCACCGTCGGCGTCGCTCTGTGGGGCATGCTCGGCTACTTCGACATGATCAATGCCAAGGGCGGCGTCCGCGGCGCCGACGGCAAGCAGCGCAAGATCGAGGTCGTCTACAAGGACGACCAGTACCAGGTCGCCACGACCAAGGCGAACGTGCAGAAGCTGGTCGACGACGACAAGGTGTTCGCGCTGCTGGGCATCGTCGGGTCGTCGGCCAACCAGGCCATCCGGCCGATCGTCAACCAGGGCTGCGTGCCCAACATGTTCGCCACCGCGGGCGCACCCGAGCTCGGTGACCCCAGCTATCCCTGGGCGATCAACGGTCCGGTGGCGGTCTACCACGGTGAAGGACTGACGTACGCCAACTACCTCAAGCAGCACATGCCGCAGGCGACCGTCGCGTTCATGTCGCAGCACGACGACTACGGTCGCGCGGAGATCGGCTCGTTCAAGGACGGCATCGCCGGCAGCCAGGTCAAGATCGTCAAGGAGGTGACGTTCGAGACCACCGACGCCGACCTGTCGGGCCAGATCACCACCCTCGCCGCGACGAAGGCGGACGTCGTCATCGTCATCGCGCTCGGCGCGCAGATGCTCCAGTCCATCAACACGATCTCGGCCCACCCGGAGTGGAAGCCGCAGGTCCTCACCGCGCCGATCAGCGTCTCCCAGCTCTCCCACCTCAACCCGGGCGCCGGGCACGGCCTGCTGACCGGCACAAGCATCGACGTGGACGACCCGAAGCTGGCCGGCGACCCCAAGGTGGCGCTGTTCCGCAAGTGGGTGGAGCCGGTGTTCCAGAAGAACAACGTGAAGCTGCCGGTGTCCGCCGGCGTCGGCGGCTGGAACGAGGCGGCCCTGTTCGTCCAGACCGTCGAGAAGGCGACGGCGGTGACGCGGGCGGATGTCATGGCGGTCGCCCGGAATTTCAAGCCGGACCGCCACGACATCATCTTCATGGACGGCCTGACCCTCGAAACCGGACCCGACGACCCGTACCTGGTCGAAGGCATGGTGATCAGCAAGTGGGACGCCAACACCAAGACGCTCAGCATCGTCGACACGATCGACCTCAATGGACAGGTCAAGTTCAAGTCCTACCAGTGAAAGCGAGACCGAGCATGACTCAGTCACAAGAGGAGCCCCTGGTCGGCGACGACGCCCGCGCCTTCATCGGCAAGGTGACCAGCGAGGCGGAGGGCATTGTCGTCAAGAAGGAGTTCCAGCGGTGGGCGGCCGCCGTCAAGGACCGCAACCCTCTCTACTTCGACGCCGACTTCGCGCTGGCGCACGGATACCGGGACGTGATCGCGCCGCCGCTCTACGTCCAGTACGTCACGCTCGGCGTGGCCGACCTCGATCAGCTGCGTCCCGACGGCATCCCGGGCGGCACGGGCTCCGGCGACATCCCGCTGCCCCGCTGCCCGCGCCGGATGGCCGGCGGTGACGACATGACCTTCTACGAGCCGATCTACGACGGCGACGTCATCAGGGCGGTGCGCACCGTGACCGACATCCATGAGAAGAAGGGCCGCTCAGGGGCGTTCGTCCTGGTGACCTCGACGACCGTCTACACCCGCCAGGACGGCACGGTCGTCGCCGAGAACAACGCCTCGATGATCGCCCGCCCGTAGCCTCCTCATGCTTGAAAGGCAGCCATGATCCCGCAGATCTACTTCGAAGACGTCAAAGAGGGTGACGAGATTCCCACCCTCACCATCGTGGCGGACCAGACCCAGATGTTCTTCTTCAGCGCGGCCACCTACAACGGTCACCGAATCCACTACGACCAGAGCTGGGCCAAGGGTGTCGAGGGCTACCCCGACATCCTGGTGCACGGCCCGTTGCAGGCCGCGCTGCTCGCCCGCGCGATCACCGACTGGATCGGCGCGGACGGCCGGCTGGTGCGGTACTCGATCCAGAACCGGGCGAGCGCGTTTCCCGGCGAGGAGCTGCGGTTCGTCGGAACGGTGACGGCCAAGCGCGAAGTCGACGGACAGGCGCTGGTCGACCTCGCCATCCGGGGCGAGAAGGGCGACACCGAGATCCTGATGCCGGGCACCGCCACCGTGGCGCTGCCCAGGCGGGCCTGACGGAGGGGATGTCCATGGCTGGACTGCGGGGCGAGGCCGCCATTGTCGGCTTCGTCGAACTGAGCCCGGAGCGCAAGCCGACCCGGCCGCCGATGTTCACCATCGAGCAGTACGCCAGGCTGGCGAAGGCGGCGCTCGACGACGCCGGCCTGGACGGGTCGGCGATCGACGGGCTGGTCACCCACGGCATCGCCGAGTCCGACATGTTCGCGCCGGCGACGCTGTCGGAGTACCTCGGCATCGCCATCAACTTCGGCGAGACCGTCGACCTCGGCGGCGCGACCGCGGCCGGCATGGTCTGGCGCGCGGCCGCCGCCGTCGAGCTCGGCCTCTGCGAGGCGGTGCTGGTGATGGTGCCGGGCGCGTACAACATGCCGGTGTCGAAGAACCGCCCGCCCAAGGAGTTCGGCTACTTCGGCGCCTCGAGCAACACCTACGGGTCGCCGCAGGCCGAGTTCGAGATCCCGTACGGCAACCTCGGGCAGAACGCGCCCTACGCGCAGATCGCCCGCCGGTACGCCGCCGAGTACGGCTACGACGCCCGCGCGGTCGCGAAGATCGCGGCGGACCAGCGGACGAACGCGTGCGCCACACCGGACGCGGTCTTCTACGGCCAGCCGATCACGATCGACGACGTCCTCGCGAGCCCGATGATCGCCGACCCGCTGCACCGCTTGGAGATCGTCATGCCGTGCATGGGCGGCGCCGGTGTCATCGTCGCGAACGAGTCGGTCGCCCGGCGCGGCCGGAACCGTCCAGTGTGGATCAAAGGGTTCGGCGAGCACGTCTCGTTCAAGACGCCGACGTACGCGGAGAACCTTCTGCGCTCACCGATCTCGAAGGCCGCCGACCGCGCGTTCGAGATGGCCGGGTTGCAGCGGTCCGACATGGACATGGCGTCGATCTACGACTGTTACACGATCACGGTGCTGATGAGCATCGAAGACGCCGGCTTCTGCGAGAAGGGCAAGGGCATGGAGTTCGTGGCGTCCCACGACCTCACGTACCGTGGCGACTTCCCGCTGAACACGGCCGGCGGTCAGCTGTCGTTCGGCCAGGCCGGGATGGCCGGCGGCATGCACCACGTCTGCGACGGCACCCGCCAGATCATGGGACGGGCCGGCGCGGCCCAGGTGCCGGATTGCGATCGGGCGTTCGTATCGGGCAATGGCGGGATCATGAGCGAGCAGGTGGCTCTCGTCCTGCAGGGCGACTGAGGAGCCGGAAGATGGACAAGCCGATGCCGGAGCCGACTCCGACGACCCGGCCCTTCTGGGACGGGCTCATGGAGCACAAGTTGCGGATCCAGTACTCGCCCTCGGCGGAGCAGTACGTGTTCTACCCGCGCGTGCTGGCCCCGCGGACGCTGGCCGACGACCTCGAGTGGCGTGAGGTCCAGGGAGGCGGCACGCTCTACACCTTCACGGTCGCTGACCGGGCGACGGCGCCACCCTGGCAGGACGCGTTGCCGCAACTGCTGGCGGTCGTCGAGCTCGACGAGGGGCCGCGGCTGACCACGGAGCTGGTCGACGTCGACCCGGCCGACCTGCGGGTCGGCATGCGTGTCCGGCCTGTCTTCGAGGACCATCCGGAGCACGGCGTGACGCTGTTGAAGTACGCGCCGGCGTGAGCGAATAGAAGCGGGGGCTCGATGAGCCCCCGCTTCTCCGCGTCTATCTGGCGAACGCCCGGCGGATGGCGTCGGTGCGGTCGGCCACCATCCGCTCGGAGATCGCCGTGCCCACTCCGGCCCCGGACGATCCGTGGAACGTGCCGGGGTAGTGGTGCAGCTCGGTGGGCACCCCCGCCTGCATCAGCCGCTGGCCGTACTCGATCCCCTCGTCCCGCAGCGGGTCGAACTCGCAGGTCACGACGTACGCCGGGGGCAGGCCGCGCAGGTCCGTGGCGCGGGACGGCGCCGCGTAAGGCGACGTGTCGCCGTCCCGGTCCGGCCCGAGGTACGCCTCCCAGCTGAGGATCGCGTTCGGGAGGTTCCACAGCGGCGTGTCGGTGAACTGCTGCATCGACGGCGTGCTGAGGCGGTCGTCGACCTCGGGGATGTCGAGCAGCTGGAAGCACAGGCTGGGCCCGCCCCGGTCGCGCGCCAGCAGCGCCACCGCCGCGGCCAGCCCGCCGCCGGCGCTCAGCCCGCCCACCGCCAGCCGGTTCAGATCGATGCCGAGCTCGTCGGCGTGCTCGGCGGTCCACCGCAGGGCCGCGTAGCAGTCCTCGACCGGCGCGGGGAACGGGTGTTCCGGCGCGAGCCGGTACTCGACGGAGACCACGACGGCGCCGGTGCCCTCGGCGATGCCGGCGGCCGTTTCCAGGTCGCCGTCGACGTCGCCGAGGACGAAGCCTCCGCCGTGAATCCAGAGCATGCCGGGCCGGCCGTGCTGTCCGTCATTCGGCCGGATGACACAGACCTCGACGTCGGGGTCACCGGGCGGCCCCGGGACGAACCGCTTCGAGATCTCCAGTGATGGCGACGGTGTGAACGCGGGCCTCAGCTCGCGCATCTGGAGCATTTGCGCTCGGGCGGCAGCGATATCGCTGATGTCGAGCACCGGGAGCATGGCAACGACCGGCGACAGTTCGGGATCGTAAGGATAGGCCATGGACTAAGCGTAGTTAGACTGGACGCAACGTCAACCCACTGGTTTGTCTGTTGGATACAGCCGGACCAGAACCGGACACCATGTCACATCAGTAGCCATACCGTCGTTGGGATGGTCGGTGGGTGCCGTATCTTTACGAAATTTCCACTGCCTAGAATGGCTGCATGGTTGACTCGATGGCGCCGGAGGCGCAGCAGACACAGGCGCGGCCACGGGGCAGAATGCGGGCCGCGCAGCGGGAGTTCACCCGGTCCCGGCTGATCGACGCGGCGATCGAGGTCTTTGCCGAACGGGGCTACGCGAAGGCCACGGTGGACGAGATCGCCGATCGCGCCGGCGCCACCAGGGCCACCTTCTATCTGCACTTCAAGGCCAAGAGCGACATGATCAGCGAGCTCATGGCCCGGGGCGAGGAGCACTACCGCAGCGTCTACCAGGACCTCGGCCCGATCGCGCACGCGCCGACCACGGCCAGCGTGCGGCGCTGGCTGGCCACCGCGATGCGCGAGTGGGACTCCGTGGCCGGGTTCGCGCGGCCGATCGGCGAGGCCGCCAGCATCGAGCCCCAGATCCACGCGCTCACGGTCGCCCAGCAGAGCCGGGAAATCGGCGAACTGGCCGACGCGCTGCGAAACGGTGCCCCGGCGCTGAGTGTCAAGGATGCCGAGGTCTACGCGAGCGTCCTGCTCGCGCCGCTGCGCTACTACTTCGAGCTCTACCTGCGAGGCCAGCGGTTCGACGAGCGCCGGGTGCTCGACGTCATGGCCACCTCCTGGATGGCGGTCATCGGCCGTATCGCCGAGCAGCCCAAGCGGCGCCGGACGGCCGCGGCAGGAGTTGCCGCGCAATCTCGTTGATTGACACAGTGTCGTGTGAATAGGTAGCGTGACGCTCACAGCAGCTCACGCCTACCGATGCGAGGCCGTCATGGGTTCGAGGCTTGCGGGCAAGGTCGCGATCGTCACCGGCGCGGCCATGGGGATGGGTGCGGAAGCGGCTCGGCGGTTCGTCGCCGAGGGGGCCCGCGTCGTCCTGGCCGACATCGACTACGCGGCGGCGAAGGAACTCGCGGGCCACCTCGGCGACGGTGCCGTCGCGGTGGCGCACGACGTCAGCGACGAGGAGAGCTGGGCCGGCGTCGTCCGCACGGCGCAGGAGTCGTGCGGTGGCATCGACATCCTCGTCAACAACGCCGGCATCTGGCGCACCGCACCGATCGTCGAGCAGCCGGTCGAGGAGTTCGACCGGATCATCGCGGTCAACCTGCGCGGCGTGTTTCTCGGCATGCGTTCGGTCGCCGAACCGATGCGGTCGCGCGGTGGTGGCTCGATCATCAACACGTCGTCGACCGCCGGGCTCGTGGGTTTGGCCAACATGGCCGCGTATGGCGCCTCCAAATGGGGTGTCCGCGGCATCACCAAGGTCGCCGCGATCGAGCTCGGGCCGTGGGGCATCCGCGTCAACTCGATCCATCCCGGCGGCGTCGCCACGCCGATGACCGCCGGCCTGAGCTTCGACGCCGACAGGGACCACGCGCTGCCGCTGCGCCGCCACGGCACGCCGTCCGACATCGCGGACCTGCACGTGTTCCTGGCCGGCGACGAGTCGAGCTGGATCACCGGCGCGGAGATCTCCATCGACGGTGGCCTGATGGCCGGTCCGCCCCCAGCCTAGGCCGTGCTTTCCATCCCCAGTGCACGAGCGACGCCGTGCGCTCGGTCGGCGCTGTCATCCTCCTGGAGGTAGCTCATGATCGACGAGAACGCCTACGATGTCGTGGTAGTCGGGGCAGGGTTCAGCGGCCTCTATGCGATCCACCGGGTCCGCCAGCTCGGGCTGCGCGTCCGGTGCTTCGAGGCGGGCGACGGCGTCGGCGGCACCTGGTACTGGAACCGCTATCCGGGCGCCCGGGTCGACATCGAGAGCATGCAGTACTCGTACTCCTTCGACGACGGCCTCCAGCAGGAGTGGCGGTGGCCGGAGTACTTCTCACCGCAGGAGGACCTCGAGGCGTACGCCAACCATGTCGCCGACCGCTTCGGACTGCGCAGCGACATCGAGCTGAACGCGCGGGTCAACCGGCTGGCCTTCGACGAGCGGGCGAACCGCTGGCACGTCTCCACGGAGAACGGCCATCACGTCACCGCGAAGTACATCGTCGCCGCGACGGGCAGCCTCGACGCGATGAACCTCCCGCCGTTTCCGGGCCTCGAGTCGTTCGGCGGCCAGTGGTACCACACCGCGCGGTGGCCCAAGGAGGGTGTGCGCTTCGATGGCAAGCGGGTCGGCCTGATCGGCACCGGCTCGACCGGCATCCAGGCCACCCCGGTGATCGCGCAGAGCGCGGAGCACCTCTTCGTCTTCCAGCGGACGGCGGCGTACAGCCTGCCCGCGTACAACCGGCCGACCGACCCCGCGTATGAGCGGGCATGGAAGGCCGACTACCCGCAGCGCCGCGCGAAGATGTTCGGCCACTTCGCCGCGTCGTACACGGAGAACGACCAGTATCGGTCGGTGTTCGACTACTCGCCGGAGGAGCGCCAGCGGATCCTGGAGGAGGCCTGGGCGGCGCGCAACGGCCTGCTGTTCATGCGTACCTTCAGCGACATCTCGACGAACCTCGAGGCCAACGAGATCGTGGCCGAGTTCGTCCGTGGCAAGATCCGGGCAACGGTCCGGGATCCGAAGGTCGCGGAGCTGCTCTGCCCGACGACGTATCCCATCGGCGCCAAGCGGATCTGCATGGACACGGGGTATTTCGAGGCGTTCAATCGTGACAACGTCACCCTCGTCGACGTGCGCGCCAACCCGCTCGCCGAGATCACGCCGACCGGCCTGCGCACCACCGCGGACGAGTACGACCTGGACATCATCGTGTTCGCGACCGGCTTCGACGCGGTCACCGGCTCGCTGACCCGCATGAACGTGACCGGCCTCGGCGGCCTGGACCTGCGCGAGAAGTGGCGGGACGGCCCGACGACCTTCCTGGGCTTCCTCGTCGCCGGGTTCCCGAACCTGTTCATGATCCATGGTCCGGGCAGCCCGGGCGTGCTGGTCCAGATGATCACCGGCGGCGAGTGGCAGGTCGACTACGTCACGAAGATCATCGAGGACATGGAGCGGTCGGGCCGGCAGCGGATCGACACCGCGCCCGAGTGGGAACAGCGGTGGAACGTCGAGGTCGAGGAGGCCGCGAAGCGGACGCTCTACAACTACGCCGACTCCTGGTACGTTGGCGCCAACATCCCCGGCAAGCCGCGGATCTTCATGATCTACATCGGCGGGTTCGACCGTTACATCCAGCGCTGCACCGAACAGGTGGCCAACGGGTACGAGGGTTTCGTCTTCGACGGTTCCGTCCCGGCGGAGCCGCGATGAACATCGTCGTCCTCGTTTCCGGTTGCTCCGACAACGACCTTCCCCACCGTCGTGTGCGGCCGCGACACGGCCGCGGACTGCCTTGCCACCGTGCACCGACAGGGCGCGGCCAGCGCGCAGTTGGTGCAGGGTGGCGCGGCGGCGACGAGGGCCGGCGGCGCCGTGCCCGATCGAGTTCTGCCGCACGCCGTTGACATAGTCGGATTGGCCTCGGTCAGCACATATCGGCAACGAACCCGTACATTGGGCGACGTGAAGAGCAGGATGTGCTCGCTCGGCGGCCTCGTTGTCCGATCGGCCATAGTGCTTGGGACGGTGGCCGCAGTTGCGGCGATGGCCGGCTGTGGCGGCGCCGATGGTGAGGAGTTGGCATCGTCAACGACTCTCGACTACCAATCGCCAGCATGGGTCGGTGACTCGATCTACTACCTGGTGGGTAACGCAACAGCATACGACTCGGATTCTACAACTGCCCTGCGGCGGATCCGTGTCGGAGGCCGTCCGGAGGAGGTTGCCGTTGCGGCGCCCAGTTGCCGCAATCCGGACGATCTGGATGCCTGGGCCGAGGAACTCGTCGCGGTGAGTGATCACGAACTCGGGCTCCTGGTGCCCTGTTCCAGAGCGCCCGTGCTAGCGCTTGAACAGAACCCCGCCGCGTTCGTGCGGCAGGACGTCACCAGTGGATCCGTGACTGGCGTGACCCCCATCGACTTCGGCGGTTGGGGAGTGGCGTGGGCCGCGGACACGCAGACGGTGTACGCGCCTACGAAGTCCTGCCCCTCTGGTGGCATCGGACGGTTCGCCGCAGGTGAATCGAACTGTTTCGGCGGGGCGGATCCGCGGTTTCCCGTAAGTGCGGCAAACGGAGCGATCGTGTACTTCACTACACGGTGCGGAAGCGACAGCGCCGAGCCGGCCGGGGCGTATACGGTCTGCCGTCATGGCGGTTCTGGTCGTGACACCACGATCCGGCGGGGAGTCCGTGATCCGTGGGGTCTGGCCACTAATGACGAGCGCGTTGTCGTAGCCGGCGAACTTGACGGCGAAGCCGGCCTGTGGCTGCTCGAGGGTGGCAGAATCCGAAAGATTGCGCTGGGTGATTATCGCGGCGTTGCCTTGTCACCGGACGGCACCCGGATTGCCGCTCCGCTGCGTGAGGAAGGCTGGTTTTCGACGCGCTGGTCGCTGCGCGTGATCACGGTTCGACCAGAATGACCTGCGTCGGGTCACGTCCACGGCGTGCGGGCGTCTGCAGTGCGCGTGTCGTCGTTGCCGACCTCCATCCGCACAACCTCGGAATAGGAGCGGAGTCGTCGTGGGCAACGCGATGCGACTGGCGGCGGGGCTCGTCCTCGCCGCCCTGGCCCTCACCGGCTGCGACCGGGGCGGCGGGTCCGCCCCGGCCGGGCCGCCGGTGGACCGCAGCAGCCAGGTCGCGCTGGACGCCGCCGTGACGGAAGCGCTGCTCGCGGACCCGTCGACGCACGACTGGGCGGCCGAGCCGCTCGGTGACCGTGGCGTGAACGTCGTCGGCCACCGGCTGCTGCAGGCCTGCGGCGCGAAGCTGGCCAGCGACGAGCGGATCGTGGCCGAGCAGACCGCGGGCTGGCAGGGCCCGGGCGGTCTGCCGGCGCTGGACCAAGTGGTGCTGGCCTACGACCGGCCGATCGCGGCGGAGGCGATCCGGCAGGCCCGTGCCGCGCTGACCTGCCACACTTACGACTCGCCGTTCGGCGCAGGTTCGGTCGCGGTCGGCGCCCCGCTTGACCTCGGCCCGGCGGCCGGGGGCGGCGAGAACTTTGGCTTCTGCGAGGCCCCGACGCATGGGCCCGGCAACGCCCGCTGCGTGACAATTCTCGGCGCCGGGCAGATCGCCTGCGCAGTCCGGGTGCTGGCCACGGACCAGGCAACGGCGGCCGACCGGCTGCGCGCCCTCATGCCCGCGCTGCTCTCCGCGTGCCACGGAAGTGCGTGACACGCACTCCAAGCACGGCGCGTGAGAACGTCAAGGCCGAGGCATCGGTCACGCTGCTGGTCCACGTGATGAGGGGCGTGTTCGGCGGCGGAGCCGTTCGGTGGCGATGAAGTCGGTCAGGTTGTCCAGGTTTTCCAGTGCTTGCTGGGTGAAGTCGACCGCCACGTCGTACTCCATGTCGATGGCATCGACCAGGCGGACGATCGCCAGCGACGATACGCCCATGGCGACGAACGAGCAGTCGGCCGTGGCGACGTCGCCCGGTGTGAGCCGGCCGTCGGACATCCGCGAGGTGGCACCGGCCAGCCAGGCGCGGATTCGGGTGCGGGCCGGCGTCTGATCGGTCCAGACCCGCTCGATGTGCTCGAGGCACTCGTCCCGGCTGCCGCTGTGGCCCTCGGCGACCCAGCCGGCCGGCAGGTCGTCGGCCACAGCCCAGACCGAGTATTGTTCGTCGGCGTTCATCACAACGCGGTAGTCCACAAGGTCCTCCTCAGTCTGACCGTCGGGCGGCGGCAAGCGCCGCCGCGTCCAGGGCGTGTTGGATGTCGGCGGCCGGCGTGTCCAGCGCGGCCAGGCCGACCAGGTCGTCGGCGACGGCGTCGGGCACCTCGTCGTCGAAGCGGCGCAGCACGCGCAGCCCGACCGCGGCGGCGGCGGCGATGGCGATCGCGAACACGACGAACATGAGGCCAAGCCCGCGCTGCGGGCCTGTGCCGAGCACCCGGCCGACGCTGCCGGCCAGCGGGGCGCCGTCGCGCAGCAGCGGCCCGAACAGTTCCGCGCCGAAGGGTGCGATGACCCCGAACCCGATCGGCATCGTCGACCACGCGATCATCGTGTTCAGGGAGAACACGCGCCCGTGCAGCCGCTGTGGCACCTTGACCTGGATGATCGTGGTGTACACGCCGTTGAGCAGCGTCAGGGACAGCGCGAGGCCGAGCGCGCCGGCGCCGATCAGGACGAGGTTCTCTCGCAGGCCGGTGACGAGCGCGCACGCGGCCAGGCCGAACGTCGCGACGAGGACGCCGAGCATCCGCCGGTGCCGCGGCCCGCCCCAGGCGGCCATCACCAGGCCGCCCACGAACACGCCGAGCGCGGACATGAACGACACCTGGCCGACCTGACGCAGTGTGCCGAACGACAGGACCAGCGGCGAGATCATCAGGAAGATCGCGGACAACGGCAGGTTCAGGACGGCGAACCAGAGCAGCATGTGACGGAAGTTGCGGTTGCCCCAGACGTACCGGAAGCCGCCGGCGATCTCCGCGCGCAGCGTCTCGTGGCGGCGCCACGGCATGGTGGCGGGGAACCGCACCGCCAGAATGATGATCACCGCGATGACGTAGCTCGCCACGTCGAGCGTGAGAATGCCGCGCAGTCCGATCGCGGCGAGCAGCCCGGCGCCCAGCAGCGGGGCGATCAGCTGGGCCAGGCCGGCCCCGAGCTGACCGATGCCGGCCGCGTGGCCGAGCAGTCGCTTCGGCACCAGTTGGGGGATCGCGGAGGTGTACGCGATGCGCTGGAACGACAGCGCGACCGACAGCGCGACCGTGGCCGGATAGAGGGCGGCAACGCTCAGATGCCCTGCCCAGAGCAGCGCGGCCAGCACCGCCTGGACCCCGCCGGCGGCCAGGTCGCCGGCGAGCACGATGCGGCGCCGGTCGTACCGGTCGACGAGCGCCCCGGCGATCGGCAACGTGATCAGACCCGGCACCAGGCCGAGCACCGCGAACAACGCGAACTGTTTGACCGACCCGGTGGTCATGTAGATCCAGACCGGGATCGCGAACTCGGTGAGCGCGGACCCGAACATCGATGCCAGCTGGCCGACGGAGACGGCCGCGAACCGGCGGAGGCTCGGCTGCGGGCCGGTGGTGACCTGACGGCCGTGCGACACGGCGTGCCGGAACCAGGTGCGATCCGGCTCGTCGGCGGGCGCCTCCGGTTCGAACATGGGCGTGTCGATGATCTCGGCGATCTCGGTGGCCCGGTACTTCAGGAAGAAGTGGCCGGCCTCTCGCAGCACCACAACGGCGCTGTGATCGGACAGGAAATGCCACTCGCGGAACCGTTCCTCGTAGAACTCGGTGGCCGGGTCGCGAGTGCCGACGATGGTGACGAACGAGGCGCGCAGACGCTCGGCGCGGGTCGCGTACATCTCGGTGTAGTACTGCTCGGCATCGAGGGAGTCTCGGCGCATGTTGCGCACGATCCGGCGAGCCTCCGCCGGGTCGAGGTCGCCGATGTCGGAGCCGATCGAGGTCAGCCAGTTCTGGTAGATCCGGTCGCCGCGCAGACCCTCCATCTGCGCGAGCTTGGCCAGCGTCCGGGCCAGGCGACCGCGCGGCTTGGCGAACGGGAACATCGCGCCGATGTAGACGGTGCGCACGTCGCGGCCGGCCGCTTCGAGCCGCCGGGCCAGCGCGACGGCGAGCGCCGACCCGACGCCGCAGTGGCCGTACAGGCTGATCGGTCCGGCGACCTTCTCGATGATCTCGTCGACGCAGCGGTCGATGAGCGCGTCGAAGTCGAGCCTGTCCTCGATGACGCCGACGTCGTGGCCGGGTATGGCGAGCGACCACAGCTCGTACCGTTCCGGCAGCGCGTCGGCCAGCGGCTGGTACACCACGGCGCTGCCGCCGCCGAACGGCACGCACACCAGCGAGATGTCGGCCTTTGGCCGCTTCGGCGTGAGCCGGTGGATCAGCGCCCGCGGACCGTCGGCCGGCCGGTCGACCAGCGCGGCGAGCTCCCGCACGGTCGGGTTCTGGAACAGGTCGATGACACCGACCGCCGCCCCGATCTTGCGGAGCCGGGCCACCACCTGCATCGCCAGCAGCGAGTGGCCGCCGAGGTCGAAGAAGTCGTCGTCGGCGCCGACCGACGGCAGATCGAGCACGGCCGCCCAGATATCGGCGACGACCTTTTCGGTCGCGGTGGCCGGCGCGGCGCCGCCGCTCGCCGTGCGGACCGGGGCCGGCAGCGCGCGCCGGTCGAGCTTGCCGTTCGCCGACAGCGGCAGCACGTCCAGCTCGACGAACGCGGCCGGGACCATGTAGTCGGGCAGCAGACGCTTCAGCGCGGCGCGATCCGGCGCGGCGCCGACCACGTACGCGACGAGCCGCTGGTCGCCGGGCCGGTCCTCGCGAACGATGACGGCGGCGTCCCGCACGCCCGCCTGCTCGCGCAGCACCGCCTCGATCTCGCCCAGTTCGATGCGCAGGCCGCGCAGCTTGACCTGGCCGTCGATGCGGCCGAGGAACTCGAGCGTGCCGTCCGGCCGCCAGCGGGCCAGGTCGCCGGTGCGGTACAAACGGGCGCCGGGCCGGCCACCCGGGTCGGGAACGAAGCGTTCGGCGGTCAGCCTGGGGCGGCCCAGGTAGCCCTCGGCCACCTGGACGCCGCCGATGTGCAGTTCGCCGGGCACACCGACGGGCTGCGGCCGGAGCCGGTCGTCGAGCACGTGCAGCGTGGTGTTGGCGACCGGGGCGCCGATCGGCACCCGGTGGGCGTCGCCGAGCGCTTCAGCGGTGACGGCCCAGGCGCTGACATCGATGGCGGCCTCGGTCGGGCCGTACAGGTTGTGCAGCTCGGCGGGTAGCTCCGCCAGGCAGCGGCGGGCAAGGTCGGCCGGCAGTTCCTCACCGGAGCACACGATGCTGCGCAGCGTCGCGCCGCCGGGCGTCGTCTCCTCGGCCAGGAAGGCGGCAAGCATCGACGGCACGAAATGGACGATGGTGACGCCTTCGCGGTCGATCAGAGCCCGCAGGTACGACGCGTCCTTGTGACCGCCCGGCTTGGCCAGCACCAGGCGCGCGCCGATGATCAGCGGCCAGAAGAACTCCCAGACCGACACGTCGAAACCGGCTGGGGTCTTCTGCAGCACCACGTCGCCGGGGGTGAGCCGGAAGCGTTCCTGCATCCAGGCGAGCCGGTTGACAACGCCGCGATGGCCGTTGGGCACGCCCTTGGGCCGTCCGGTCGAACCGGAGGTGTAGATGACGTAGGCGGTGTCGGCGGCGGTCGCGGTGCTGGGCCGGTCGCCCGCGACGGGCTCGCCCGCCGCCAGAGCGTCGAGCCGGATCACCGGGCAGGTGGCGAACGCGTCGTCGAGCTCGGCCGGCGGGTCGAGTACCAGAACGGCACGCAGGCCGGCGTCGGCCGCCATGAACGCCAGCCGCTCGACCGGGTATTCCGGGTCGAGCGGCACGTACGCGGCTCCGGTGCGCAGCACGCCCAGCAGTGCGCCGGGCAGCTGCAGCGAACGAGGCGCGCACACGCCGATCCGCGTACCCGGTCCGGCGCCCACCGACCGCAGCGCGGCGGCCACCTGTTCGCAGTACCGGTCCAGCTCGGCGTAGCTCCACGTGGTGCCCTCGAACGTCACGGCTGGAGCGCTCGGCGTGGCGGCGACCTGCGCGGCGAAAAGGCCGGGCAGGGTGGCCTCGGCGTCGAACGGGGCGGCGGTCGCGTTCCAGGCGGCCTGAGCCACGCGTTCGTCGTCGTCACGCAGGTCGAGCGCGGCCACCGGCGACAGCGGGTCGGCGACGGCTCCGCGCAGCAGCGCGGTCAGGTGGCCGGACAGCCGCCGCACGGTCGCCGCGTCGAACAGCGCGGTGTTGTAGATGAACTGGCCCCACAGCCCGCCGTCGGCGGTGTCGCTGACATACAGCTCGAGGTCGTACCGGGTCGCCCACGACGTGATCTCGTACCCGTCGAGGCCGTCACCGCGGCTCGCGGGTCCGTCGGATCGGCCGTAGTTCTGCACCGCGAGCAGCGCCTGGAACAAGGGCGACCGGGATACGTCGCGTGGCAGGTTGAGGTCGGCGACGATGCGCTCGAAGGGCGTTTCGGCGTGGGCGTACCCGGTGAGCGCGGTCTCCCGTACCCGCAGCAGCAGGTCGGTGAACGTCGGGTCGCCGCTCAGGTCGACGCGCATGACCAGCGTGTTGACGAAGCAACCGATGACGTTCTCGAGTTCCGGGACATTGCGGCCGGCGACCGGGGAGCCGATCGTGAGGTCGGTCTGGTGCGCGTGCCGGCCGAGCAGATGGGCGTACGCGGCCAGCATCGTCATGTACAGCGAGGCGCCGTGATTGTCGGCCAGCGCCCGGACACCGGCCGCGAGGCCGGCGTCGATCTCGAATTCGACGCTGCCGCCGTCGTAGGTCAGTTCGGCCGGGCGCGGCCGGTCGGTCGGCAGCGCCAGCGGCTCGACTCCGGCCAGGTGCTGCGCCCAGTGGGCGACGTCGGCCGCCGGCAGCTCGCGCTGCCAGGCCGCGTAGTCGCCGTACTGGATGTGCGGCGGGGGCAGGTCGCCGCCGTCGTACGCGGTCATCAGCTCGTTCAGCAGCAGCGGCACGGACCAGCCGTCGACAGCGATGTGGTGCACGGTCATGGCCAGGATCGCGTTGTCCGGGGCGAGCCGGATCAGCGCGGCGCGCAGCGGCTGTTCGACGGCGAGGTCGAAACCACGGGCGTGTAACGCCTCGACCGCGGATCGGGCGGCGGCGTCGTCGGCGGCATCGACGACCTCCAGGTCGACGGCCGGTTCCTGGTCGATGACCAGCGTCGGTATCCCATCGTCGCGTGCCGGGAACCGGGTTCTCAGCGCCTCGTGGCGGGCGACGACGCGGCGGAGCGCCTCGGCCAGCCGGTCGGCGTCGATCGCGCGCCGGATACGCCTTGCCACCGGCACGAGGTAGGCGCGGTTCCCGGGCGCGTACTGCTCCATGAACCAGAGCCGTTCCTGCGCGTACGACAGCGGCGGCACCGCGCCGGCCGGACGGGTGGGAATGGTCCGGTTCGCCGTGCGCCGGCGCAGTCGTTGGGCCAGCAGCGCCTGGCGGGCGTCGTCGACGGTCATCGGGCCTCCGCTTCCAGCAGGCTGGCGACCTCGTCGTCGCTGAGTTCGGCCAGATCTTCGAGCAGCCGCTGCTCGACCGTGGCGGCCAGGTCGGCCAGCCGGCGATGCGTGAAGAGCAGGCGGATGGGCAGGTCGAGGTCGGTCATGGCGCGCAGCCGGGCGGCCACGCGAACGGCGAGCAGGGAGTGACCGCCGAGCGCGAAGAAGTCGTCGTCCACGCCGACGCGCTCGAGGCCGAGGACCTCGGCCCAGATGTCGGCGATCAGCTGCTCGGCATCGGTGCGCGGCGGCGCGGAGGGTCCGCGCCGGTCGGCCACGGGCGGCGGCAGGGCACGCCGGTCGATCTTGCCGGTGGGCGTGCGGGGGAGCGCGTCGAGCGCGATCCAGCGGTCCGGCACCATGTGGCCGGGTAGTTGGGCCGCGAGCCGGGCGCGCAGCGCGTCAACCGGCGCGGAGCCGGCCACGTACGCGACCAGGGCTCCGTCGTGTGCGGCCACCGCCGCCCCGGTCACACCCGGGCACGCGAGCAGGTGGTTCTCCACCTCGGCCGGTTCGATCCGGAACCCGCGTACCTTCAGCTGATCGTCGAACCGGCCGGCGAAGCCGAGGCGGCCGTCCGTCCGCAGGCGCACGCGGTCGCCGGTCCGGTAGAAGCGCTCGCCGCGCCACGTGACGAACCGGTCCCGGGTGAGGTCGTCCCGGCCGAGGTAGCCGCGGGCGAGGCCGGCGCCGCCGAGCAGCAGTTCACCATATGCGCCGGGTGGCACCGGGCGCAGGTCGGCGTCGACCACCGCGGCGCGCACACCGGACAGCGGCACGCCGATCGCCGGCGGGCCGGCCGCGTCGTCCGGGCCGAGGTCGGTCGAGGTCGCGATGATCGTGGCCTCGGTGGGGCCGTAGGTGTTCACCAGCCGTACGGTGTCGCCGAACCGGGCTCGCCAGCGCTCCACGGCTGCCGCGTGCACCGCCTCGCCGCCGAGGATGACCAGCCGCAGCCGGGGCGGCCAGGCGATCGCGTCGATCTGGGCGACCAGGTCGTGCCAGTACGCGGTGGGCAGGTCGAGCACGGTGATGCCGGCTCCGGCCGGACCGGCGAGCACGTCGGTCAGGCTGAGCGGGCCGTCCGGGAGTAGCCGCACCGTGGCTCCGGCGCCGAGGGCGGGCCAGATCTCCTCCGCGTGTGTGTCGAACGCGAGCGGCGCCAGCTGCACGACCGTGTCGCCCGGGCCGAGCTGGTAGTCGCGGCGCATCCAGCCGACCCGGGCGGCGAGCGCTTCGTGATCGACGACGACGGCCTTCGGGGCGCCGGTGGAGCCGGATGTGTAGAGCACGTACGCGGCGCCGTCCGAGGTCGCGTGGTCCACCGCGGCGCCCTCCGGCGTCGCTTCCGGCGGCGCGAGCACCCGCAGGCCGCCAGGCCATGGCGCGTCCCCGAGGGCCAGTACGGGTTCGCTGCCGGCGACGAGCCTTGCGATCCGCTCGGCCGGCTGTCCCGGATCGATCGGCAGGTACGCGCCACCGGCGCGCCAGACCGCCAGCAGCGCGACGATGGTGTCGATGTCCCGGTGCGCGGCGACGGCGACGACCGGATCGCGACGCGTATCGGCCGCCGGCGAGCCGCCCGCCCGGACACCGGATGCTCGCAGCGCGGTGGCCAGCACGTCGGCTCGGCGGTTGAGTTCGGCGTACGTCAGCGACTCGGCGCCGCAACGCACCGCGACCGTGTCCGGCGCCGCGAGGCGGGGCAGCCCGGTCACCAGTTGCTGCGCCGGCGCGTCGGTCGCCGGTGCGGCCAGCGAGTCGACCAGCGTCTCGTCGTCGGCGCTCAGCAGCGGCAGCGCGCCCACCACGGTGGTCGGATCGGTGGCGATGCCGGCGCACAACACCTCGAACCGGCGCGCCCAGCGCTCGACCGTCGTCGCGTCGAACAGATCGGTGTCGTAGCCGAAGACGAGCGTCAGGCCGTCGGCGGCCCGCCACGCCTCCAGCATCAGGTCAAACTTGGCCTGGCTGTAGCCGGAGTCGAAAAACGACGCGTCCAGGTCGGCGAACCGGTCGACCGGGGCGCCCTCGTCCTGGGTGTGCAGGATGCACATGGTCTGGAACATCGGCCGCGTCGACGCGTCCCGGCCGGCATCCGCGACGAGTTGTTCGAACGGCGCCTCGGCATGGGTCAGCGCGTCCAGCACGCACTCGCGAGCCCGGCCGAGCAGATCGGTGAACGGCTCGGCCGTGTCGACCTGGTTGCGCAACACGACAGTCCGGGCGTAGTAGCCGATGGCCCGCTCGATCTCGACCCGGTCCCGGGCCGCCAGGGTCGAGCCGACCAGGACATCGGATTGACCGGCGTGCCGGGCGAGCAGCACCTGGTAGGCCGCGAGGAGCACGGCGAAGAGGCTGGTCCGGGCGCGGCCGGCCAGCTCCTCGAGGCGGGCGGTGACGTCGGCCGGCAGGCGGGTGCCGACGAACGCGCCGCGGTGCGTGGGCTCGGCCGGACGGGGCCGATCGGACGGTAGCTCGAGAACGGTCGGATCGGCCAGCTGTTCCCGCCAGTACACGAGATCGGCCTCCGGGTTGCCGTTCGCGGCCGGGACGGGTGGCAGCGGCGCCAGCTGCTGGCCGGCGTAGAGCGCGGCAAGGTCCTCACGCAGGACGTTGAGCGACCAGCCGTCACCGGCGATGTGGTGCATGATCAGGCAGAAGACGTGATCGTCCGGGCCGAGCCGGATCAGCGAGACCCGCACCGGTGCACCGGTCCGAAGGTCGAACGGCGTATTCGTCCGGTGCGCGACGGCGGCTCGCACCGCCGCTTCGGATTCCAGGGCGAGCTCCTCGAACGGCACGGTGGCGGGGCCGACCTCGACGGTCGGGTCGCCCTCGACCTCCGGGTAGGCGCAACGCAGCGCGAGGTGCCGGGCGGCCATTGCGTCCAGGGCTCGTCGCAGCGCGCCGGGATCCAGCCGGCCGCGCAGGCGGAGCACCAGGAACATGTTGTACGAGGCGTCGTCCGGGTTCAGCCGCTGCAAGAACCAGAGGCGGCGCTGGGAGTCGGACAGCGGCGGCGGGCCGTCCAGCGGCGCATCGTCATCGACGTCGGCGGCGACCGGGATCCGCGAAGCCAGCGCCTCGACCGCCGGATGGTCGAACACATCGCGGACAGTCAGGCCGGGCAGCCGCGCCGCGACCTTGGCGGCCAGCAGCGAGTGGCCCCCCAGCGCGAAGAAGTCGTCGTGCGCACCCACCTCGGCAGCGCCGAACACTTCGGCGAACACGGCGGCGACGCGCGTCTCAGCCGCGGTGCGCGGCGGCACGTACTCGGCGGCGGTGTACGGTCGCGGGTCGGGCAGGGCGGCCCGGTCCACCTTGCCGTTCGGGGTGAGCGGCAGCGCGTCGAGCACCGTGACCATGGACGGCACGGCGTAGGCCGGCAGCTTGGCGCGGGCCGCGTCGCGGATCGCGGCGGGGTCGAGGTCGGTGCCGGGGCGGGCGGTGACGTACGCGGCGAGGGCGTCATCGCGGACCGCGGCGACCGCGGCGGCGACGCCCGGACAACCGGCGAGCACGGACTCAACCTCGCCCAGCTCGATCCGGTGGCCGCGCAACTTGACCTGAGTGTCGAGCCGGCCGAGGAATTCCAGAGTGCCGTCCGCCCGTCGGCGGACGCGATCGCCGGTGCGGTACATCCGCGCTCCCGCCGGACCCCACGGGTCGGGCACGAAGCGGTCGGCGGTCAGCCGCGGCCGGCGCAGGTAGCCCAGAGCGACGCCGGCACCGGCGATGACGAGCTCGCCGGGCACGCCGGCGGGGGCGGGTCGCATCCGGTCGTCGACGACGTAGACCCGGGTGCCGGAGATCGGGCCGCCGATCGCGATGGCCGCCGGGCTCTCGGGCACCGGCCAGTACGTCGACCAGATCGTCGTCTCGGTCGGGCCGTACACATTGGTCAGCCGGCCGACCTTGCCGCGCAGTTCCGCGGCGAGGGTCGCCGGCAACGCCTCGCCGCCGACCAGCGCGGCAGGCACGTCATGGTCGAAGCCGGCGGCCAGCAGCATCCGCCAGCCGGACGGGGTGGCCTGCACATCGGTGACGTCGTTCGCGGCGATGAGCGCCCGCAACGCCGCGCCGTCGCCGGTCTGCGTGTCATCGGCGATGACGACCCGGCCGCCACGGCTGAGCGGCAGGTACAGCTCGAGTCCGGAGATGTCGAACGACAGCGAGGTGAGCGCGAGCCACGCGCGGTCCGCCTGCGGTCCGGTGATGTCGGCCATCGCGGCAATGAACGCGGCGAGCGCGCCGTGCGGCACGATCACGCCTTTGGGCCGTCCGGTGGACCCCGAGGTGTACAGCACATAGGCCGGGTCATCGGGGCCGATCGCGGCAGCCGGCGCCACCTCGTGCACGGGATCCTCGTCAGCGCTGTCGGCGGCGTCGATCAGGAGCGACGCCGCGCCGAACCGCTCGGCGAACGAGGACTCGGTGAGCACCGTGCTGACGCCCGCGTCGGCGATGACGAACGCGAGCCGGTCGGCCGGGTACGCCGGGTCGAGCGGCAGGTACGCGGCGCCGGCCCGCCAGACCGCCAGCAGCGCGACCACCATCGCCGGGCTCCGGGACAGCCCGACGCCGATCAGCGGTCCGCGTCCGCGCAGGCGGGCGGCCAGCCGGTCGACCTCGGCGTCGAGGTCGCGGTAGGTGAGCTCGACGCCGTCGCCGGTGACCGCGACCGTGTCCGGCGTGGACCGGGCCTGTGCCTGGAACATCTCGGCGACCAGCGGCGTGATCTGCCCGGCGCCGGTGCCGTTCCACTGGGTCAGCGCCTCGCGCCGTTCGTCGTCGTCGAGCCAGCGCAGGTCACCGATCGCGGTGTCGGGCCGCTGGGCCGCGTCGTCGAGCAGGATGAGCAGGCGGCGGATCAGGCGCTGTGCGGTGCCGGCGTCGAACAGGTCGCGATCGACCGTGAGCACGCCGACCGCGGCTTCGGGGCCTTGGATGACGTCGAGGGACACGTCGGTGCGGGCGACGTCGAACGGATGGTCCAGCGACTCGACGTCGAGGTCACCGAGGCGCGGCCGGTCCTGCTCCTGTCGCAGGTACATGATCATGGCTTGAAAGAGCGGGGTGCGGCTGCGGTCGCGGGGGGCGCCGAGCGCCGATACCACGCGTTCGAAGGGGGCGGCGTGGCTCAGCGCGCCGAGCACGTCGCGGCGGACGGCCCGCAGCAGCGCGCGGAACGTCGGATCGCCCGACAGATCGGTTCGCAGCACCAGCGTCTCGGCGAAGCAGCCGACGCGGTCGTTGAGATCCGGGTCGTCGCGGCCGAGCACCGGCGTACCGAGGCAGATGTCGTTCTGGCCGCTCATCCGGCCGAGCAACAGCGAAAACGCCGCGACCAGCGCGGTGTACACGGTGGTGCGCTCGGCCCGGGCCACGGTCTCCAGACGGCGCAGCAGGTCGACGGGAATGTCGAAGACGACCGAGCTGCCATGGCCGCGGCGCACCGGGGGCCGAGGCCGGTCGGTCGCCAGGTCCAGCACCGGGGCGCCGGCCAGCCGTTCGGTCCAGTATCCGAGGTCCGGTGCGTCGTCAACCGGAACCGGCGGCGGTTCCGGCAGTTCCGGCAGCACGGCCGGGGCACCGGTGGCGTACGCGCGGTACAGCGCGTCGAGATCGCGGCGCAGCACCTGCAGCGACCAGCCGTCGGCCGCGATGTGGTGGGCAGCGAGCGCGAGCACGTGCTCATCCGGTCCGACGTCGATCAGCAGGCAGCGAACCATCGGGCCGGCGGCGAGGTCGAACGGCCGCGTGACGAACGCGGCGACCAGGTCGCGGGCGTCGGCAAGGCCGGTCGCGGCGGCGGTCTCCAGCCGGACGCCGTCAGGTGCCGGCGCCAGCACCGGCGCGCCGTCGAACAGCTCGACGCGGGTCCGCAGTGTCTCGTGCCGGCCGGCCAACGCGTCCAGCGCGCGTTGCATCGCCGCCTTGTCCAGGCGTCCGCGCACGTGCATGACGAGAGGCAGGTGGTACGACGCGTCGGCCGGATCCAGTTGGTGCAGGAACCACAGCCGTTCCTGGGCGGCTCGCAGCGCGCTCATCGGGACTCCTCTTGCGGCGGATGCTTCAACGTCTGAGCCAGCGTTTCGTTGAGCGCGCGGTGCAGCGCGGCCAGAAACTGGGCCGCTTCGCGGCCGTTGATGACGCGGTGGTCGTAGGCCAGGCCGACCTGTGTCACGGTCCGGGTCGCCGGTTGGCCGCTGTCGTCGAGGTACAGCTCGGGACGCGGGGCGGTGACCGCGACCGCGCACGTCTGACCCGGGTACACGATCGGTATGGCCAGGCTCACGTGGGCGTCCAGGTGGAGCGTCAGCGTGATGTTCGCGCCGTCGAGGTCGGACGGACGGAACGTGCCGCCGGCCGCCGTCACCCGGTGTCTGGTCAGCGCCCGGGCGATCTCGGCGATCGTCGCGGTGCCGGCGTCTCGTACCACCGGAATGTAGAGGCCCTCGCCGAGGTCGACGGTGACGCCGACATGCGCGGCGCCGGACGGGTGCAGCGTAATGCCGTCGTCGTCGAGCCGCGCGAAGCACATCGGTTGGCCGGCGTGCACCGACCCGATCGCGGCGACGAAGAGTTCGGCGAGGCCGACCGGCCGCCGTACCGTGCGTGTCAGTCGGGCCGCCTGGTCGAGCGCGGCGCCGACGTCGATCGTCATCGCGGTGTAGGCGGCCGGGATGGTGGCGCTCGAGCGCGCCACCGTGCGCGCGACCGCACGCTGGTTGCGGGACAGGCTGATGGACCTTTCGTCCGCCGCGGACGCCATCGCGCCGGGCGGCGACGCGGCGGCGGGGGCGGCGACGAGGCCGGCCAAGGCGTCGATGTCGGCCCGGCGGATGATCGGGCGGCCGAGCGCGACGACGCGCTCGTCGGCGATGCCGAGTTCGGCCATGCGGGCGCGGGCCGGTGCGGTGATCGTCGGGCCGGCGGCGTCGGTTGGTCGCGCGACCGGCGCCTCGGCCGGGACGGCGGGATCGTCGACGAGTGCGATGACCTGTCCGGGGGTGACTTCGGCGCCGGTCGCGGCGCGGTGGCGCAGCACGCCGCCCGTCGCGGCGGTCAGCTCCTCGACCGCCTTCGACGTCTCCACCTCGGCGACCGGGGCGCCGGCCGCCACCGCCCGGCCGTCCGGGGCGAGCCAGGCGAGGAGCAGATAGCTGTCGTCGTTGTTGTTGAGCTTGGGCACCGTGATCTCAGCCACGGACGGTCCTCACCATCGCGTCGTAGATGGTCGCGGCGCTCACGAGCACTTGACGCTCCAGATGCGGCGCGGTGGGGATGACGGTGTCGGCCGCATGGACGAGCGTCACGGGCGCGGCCAGGTCCGCGAAGTGGCGCGCATGCACGTGATGCGCGACCTCGGCGCCCCAGGTGCCTCCGGCGGTGCCGTCCTCGGCCACCACCACATGCGCGACCGGCGGCAGGTCGAGGTGGACCGGGTACAGCCGGGACGGCACCACCAGCAGGCCGGCGATCTCCTGCTCGATCAGCAGCATGCGCAGCGCGGCCATGGCGCGCTCGGCCATGCCGCCGGGCGCGATCAGGATCAGCTCCGGCGGTTCCGGTGTCCCGACGTACGCCACGCCCTCGCGTACCTCGACCGTGAACGGGTCGATCACGCTGTGCATCCGGCGGGTGTAGAGGATCTTGTCCTCGACGAACACGCACGGCTGCGCGAGCGCCAGCATCTCGGCGAACACCTCGGCCGCGTCGCGGAACGGCGACATCTCGAACACGGCGAGGCTGGGTACACCGATCAGGTGCTTGGTGAGACTCTGGCTGTGTGTCGGTCCGTAGCCGCGGCCGCCGCCGCTGGGGCAGCGCACGATCAGGCGCATCGGCAGCCGCTCGCCGTACATGGTGACGGACTTGGCGGCGAAGTTGACCAGCGGGTCGAAGCCGAGTGCCAGGAAGTCGGCGAACATGTACTCGACGATCGCGGTGTCGCCGGCCAGGGCCAGGCCGGCCGCGATGCCGGTCACGGCCGACTCGCTGATCGGGGTGGACAGCACCCGGTCCGGGAACCGGGTGGAGAGCCCACGCGCGACCTTGAACGCGCCGCCGTACGGGTCGAGGAGGTCCTCGCCGATGAGGTACGCCCGTTCGTCGCCCGCGAGGACCGTGTGCAGCGCGGCGTTGATGTTCTCGGCGACCCTCATCGGTCGGCCCACTCGGCGGGCGGGCGGGCCGACAGTTCGGCGACGACGCGGGCGACGCGTTCCCGCTGCGCACGGTCGAGATCCGGCGCGGCGGCGGCCACCGCCGGATACCAGTCGGCCAGTGCCGCGACATGGTCGGCGGGACGAGTGTCGTCGCCCTTGCTGTGCGGGCCGAGACGCGGAGTGCGGAACTCGGCGATCAACGGCGCACCGTCGCGCACGCGAGCGACGAGCGGCGCCAGTTTCGCCCGGATTCCGGCCGGGTCGGTCGCCTCGATCAGCGTGTGGGCCAGACCGAACGCGGCCGCACGCCCGGCGATGGTGCCGGCCATGGCGCGTTCGGTCGGCGTCGACTGGGCGATGCCGTTGTGCTCGACCACGACCAGCAGCGGCAGGCGCCACAGCGCGGCGATGTTGAGCGCCTCGTACACGGCGCCCTCGCCCCAGGTGCCGTCGCCGATGTACGCGCACGCGAGCGCACCCGGCTGGTGGCGGCGCAGGTGTAGCGCGAGCCCGGCCGCGATCGGCAGGCTCTCGCCCTGTACCCCGGTCGAGAGGTATCCGCGCCGGTGGATGTGCTGGCTTCCGCCGACGCCGTGGCACACGGCGCCCGCCCGGCCCATGATCTCGGCCAGCAGTCCCTCCGGGTCGTCGAACCGCGCGAGGTAGTGGCCGTGGCCGCGGTGGTTGCTCAGCACGTGGTCGTCCGGTTGGAGCAGGCCGCTCACGGCCACGGGCACGTACTCCTGGCCGAGGCAGGTGTGCGTGGTTCCGGATAGTTCGCCGCGCGCGAACAGGTCGAGCAACGCCGTCTCGAAATGCCGGATGAGCAGCATCGTCGCCCGGTCGGCGGCGAGCCGGTCGGACGCGTCGGCGGACGCGAGCCGGTCGAGCGCGTCAGCGGGCGCCGGCGGCATCTAAGACTCCGTTGACCGTCGGGTAGTCGAAGAACGTGTCGATGTCGATGTCGAGGCCGAGCGTCTTGCGCATCCGCGCGATGATCTGCGTCGCGGTCAGCGAGTCGCCGCCCAGGTCGAACAGGTCGTCATCGGGGCCGATGGCCTGGTTGCCGAACACGTCGCGCCAGATGGCCAGGACCGGCTCGACGAGCTCACCGCCGTGCACCGATGCCGGCGCGGAGGCTCGCGCCTCGACCGCGACGGGCGGTGCGGATGTGCTCGAGGCGAACAAGTCGCGCAGTCGAGTCTCCGGGGCGAGCGCGACCCGGGTGAGCACCCCGCACAAGTCCTCGGCCAACCGTGCGGCGACCGGCGCCGCCGCGGCCGAGTAGCGCAGCCTCGCGGTGACTGTCGTGCCGTCGTCGACTGCCTGAAGTTGCAGGTCGCCGCGCACGCTGCCGGCGAATGCCAGCCAGTCGACGTCCGCCGGTACGCCGTCGAATCGTGGCGCGGCGCCGCCCCGGCGGTAGCTGACGGACACGGGCGCCACCGCGGCGTGCGGCCGCAGCCGGCGCACCGCACGGGCCAGCGGCACCGACCGGTGCGGGTACATCGCGCGGAGCGCGGCTCGCAACTCGGCGGCGAACTGCGCGAACGAGGAGTCCGGGTCGGGCTGTGAGTCGACAGGAAGTTCGGTCGCGTACGAGCCGATGGTGCCGACCAGACCGGGCTCCCGGGTGGACAGGTCGACGCCGGTCGTGACGCGCGGGTTGCCGTACCCGCTGATCGTCGCGTGGATCGCGGCCAGCAGCGTCTCGAACCGGGTCAGCCCGGGTAGGTCGGGTACGGGCGGCTCGAACGCGTGCACCTGCCCGGCCCCGTGGTGGCGCCCGGTGAGGACGTGGTCGCCGACGACCACGGGCAGCGGCTCCGCCCACCGGCCGGACCAGTACTCAGCCGCCGCGGTCCGGCCCTCGGCCAGCCGTGCCGTGTCGGCGGCAAGCTCGTCCGCGGCGGTGCGGGGCAGCGGAGCCGGGATCTCACCCGCGTAGAAGGCGGCCAGTTCGCGCAGCAGCACCTCCTTGGAGTGTCCGTCGAAGACCAGATGGTGCGCCGTGATCATCAGCGTCCGGCCGAACAGTGCGAACCGGACCAGCGGCCCTTCGGCGAGGTCGAACGGTCGCGCGATCTCCTCGTCGACCGACTCGTCCGGCCCGGCCACGCGCAGCCCGGGGGCGCAGGCCCGCGTGAGGTAGGCGACGCCGTCGCGGTCGACGATCGCGCTGGACAGCAGCGCATGCCGTTCGACCACGGCCGCGCAGGACTTGGCCAGGAGCGCGACATCCGGATCGTGAGCGAACGTGACGACCAGCGGCATGTGGTAAGCGGTTGGGGCGGCGCTGGACACGGCGACCCACATGCCGTGCTGAACCGCGGATGCCTGGATCATGTCAGGCTCCTTCGCAGGGATCGTTTGTCGACCTTGCCGCCGCGGTTGCGCGGTAGCTTGTCCATGACGTGGACGCGGGAGGGGATCTCGTGTGGCGCGAGGCGGTCGGCGAGGAACGCCCGTAGCGCCTGCGGGGTCAGCGCCGCATCGCCGCCGATTACGATCGCGGCGGCCAGCTCGACGCCGAGCACCTCGTGCGGCAGCCCGACAACGGCGGCGTCGGCTACCGCCGGATGCTCGTGGATGGCCGCCTCGATCTGGAGCGTCGACACCCGGTGGGCGCCGGTCTTGACCAGGTCGCCGTCCCGCTCGACGAGGTACAGATAGCCGTCGGCGTCCACGTGGCCGATGTCGCCCATCCGGACCCAGCCGTCCTGGAACGCGGCGGCGCTGGTCGCCGCGTCGCCGAAGTACGTGCGTGTCGGGGCGGGCGAGCGCATCCAGACGGCGCCGATCTCGCCGGGCGCGCAGGGTTGCCCGGCGTCGTCGAGGACGCGTACGCCGCCGCCGGCGATCGGCCGGCCCACGCTGTCCGGGCGCTCCGGGTCGTACGTCATGGCGGTCTGCGCCGGGGCGGCCTCGGTCGAGGTGTAGTAGTTGACGATCGTCGCGTTCGGGAACGCGGCCACGAGGCGGGCGGCGACCGGCGCCGGCAGCGGCGCGGCGGCCGACCCGAGCAGCCGCACGCTGCTCAGGTCATGGCCCTCGGCCACGGTGAGCAGCTCCATGGCCATGGCCGGGACCACGAACACCGTGCCGGCGGACCAGCGTGCGATGGCGCGGGCGAAGCGCAACGGTGTGAACCGCGGCAGCGTCACCACGGCGGGGTGGGCGAGCAGCGCGTTCATCAGCATGATCTGGGCCGCGTTCGTGCCGATCGCGAACGCGTGCAACAGGTGGCGCGAGTGACGGAACGGCCGGTGCCGGGCGCCTGAGGAGTACGTGACGTTGGCGTGGCTCGCGGCGACGCCCTTGGGCCGTGCCGTCGTGCCGGACGTGTACAGGATCTGGGCCAGACCGTGCGGTGTGGACCGGTCCTCGCCGCATCGCGAGCCGGCGCCGTCGTCGACGGCGTGGGTCCATCCGCCGGGCCAGCCGGGCGCGCCGCCCGCGTGCACAAGCCCGGCGGCACCGCAGTCGGCGAGCACGTGCGCCAGTTCGGCGGGTGCCGCGTCGTCGGAGATCGGCACGGCGACCGCGCCCAGGCGTTGCACCGCCACGTACGCGACCGCGTAGTCGAGCCATTCGGCGGATCCGAACCGCAGGCCGACGCGATCGCCTGGCGCGACGCCGCGCTGCCGCAGCCGCTCGGCGAGGTCGGCCGCACGGCGCTGCCAGGAGCCGAACGTCAAGGAGCCGATGCCGTCAACGACCAGTGCCTCGCGGTCCGGCTCCGAGGTGGATCGGTCGGCGAGGAGGCGTGGAACCGTTGTCGGAGCCGCATGCACAGCCACGGCAACAGGGTTGCATGATCAGAGTCGGCCTGCAATATTCTCATCAATAGACTTTAGAAACTGGACGGGAACGGGAATGAACTCGACTCGACGTGGGCCGCTGACATGCGCGCAGCGTGAGTGGTTCATGGACGTCGGCATCGACGCGGACTCGCCGTGGTCGTACGCAACGAACTTCACGAGCGTGGTCAACGGCGCCGGCGCACCGCTGGGTGTCGTGCTGGCGGCGGTCGGTGACCTGCTCGATCGGCACGAGGGGCTGCGGACCCTCCTGCCCACGACCGACCCGGGCCGTCGCGAGCAGCACGTTCTCCCGGCGGCGGAGCGGCTCGGCGAGGTGGTGCGCGTCGCGCCTGCCGGTCCGGAAGCGGACCAGGCGATCGCGGCGGCCACGGCCACGGCGTTCCGGCTCGGGGAGCAACAGCCGGTGCTCTTCGTGCTGGAGGTCGCCGCCGGCACCGCGCAGCGGATCGGCATCGTCGTCGACCACACCGCGGTCGACGGATGGGGCATGCGGGTGCTCCGCAGCGACTTCTTGCAGGCCTTGCGCAGTCGCATGAGCGGACATCCGGCGTTCGACGGCCAGCCCGTGCCGGAGCAGCCCGTGGAAACGGCCGAGTGGGAGATGTCCGAACCGGGCCGGGCCTATGCCGAGCGTGCCGAGGCGTACTGGCGGCGCCAGCTGGGCGCGCTGCGCGACGGGCTGTCCGGCTGGCGCCCGAGCGGCGGGACGGCGCCGGCGGAACCGGTGCTCCAGTCCCGGTGGCTTGCCTCGGCGCGCGCCGCCCGAGCCGCACAGACCGTCGCCACCCGCACCGGCATGCCGGTATCGGCGGTCTACCTGACCGCGTTCGGCTCGGCGATCAGCCTCATCGAGGGTTCGCCGTGCGCCGGCATCCGTTCACTCGCCGCGAACCGGCTGTCGGCGGGCACGCAGGCGTCGGTTCGCAAGGCGGTCATGCCGGTGCCCGTCCTCGTGCCGGGGACCGGCGACCTGGCCGCGCGACTGGCCGCCACGGCCAGCAACCAGTTGCATGGCCACCGCTTCGCCAACATCGACCCGGCGCGGGCCGTGGCGATCAGCGGCGAAGTCCTCGGCGGACTGGCCGAGACGGGCGCGGCCATGGCGCGATTCAACTACATCGACGCATCCATCGTGGGCAGCGCGGCGAACAGCCGTTCACTCGGCGCCGAGGCCATCCCGTTCACTGATCCAGCCGTGCAGGACCGGATCACCGAACAGCCCGACCGGCCCGGCGGGTCGCGGTACATCCTGTCGGTCCAGCACCGGCCGGCCGCGGCGCTGATGACCATCGGCTGTCACGAGGACACGGCGTGGGCGCCGGCGGCCGGCGACATGCTCCGGCATGTCGAGGACGTGCTGGTGCGCGCGTCCGAGTAGGTCCGCCGCGACGAAGGGTCAGCCGGCGTGCTGTGCGTCGGGCGGCGAGACCCACTGCACGAGCTGGTAGATCACGCCGTTGGGATCGGCCGTCTGGAAGTAGCGCTCTCCCCATGGCTCGGTCTCGATCGGAGTAACGATCTCGACCCCCTCCTGCCGCAGCCGCGCGTAGTCGGCGTCGATGTCATCGACGGTGAACACGACCAGCAGCCCATCGGCGCGGCCGGCGGCCGACGCCGGCTTGAACGTCGGCAGCCCGGTGCGCAGGTAGATGAGGTTGAACCCCGCCTCGGGATGGGCCAGGGAGCAGAACCCGTCGGCAGCCATCGCCTCGGTGAACCCGAGATGCCGCCGCACCCAGGAGGCGGAGGCCTGGACGTCGGGGACGTTGAGCGAGATGGCGGACTCGGTGATGGGCATGCGGTGAGCTCCTGTCGACTCGGTGGGGACGCTCGCGGTTACATTATACAAAGTACACCGTACGGCGTACAATGAAAGTGTGGCAGAATCATTCCCGTGACCCAGAACCGCACCGGATCAGGTGAGCCCAGCCGCACGCTCGCCCTGCTGTGGGGAGAGCCGTCCGAGACGGCGCGGCGCAAGGGGCCGGCCCGATCGCTGACCATCACGCAGGTCGTCGACGCCGCGCTCGCGCTCGCCGACGAGCAGGGCCTGACCGCGGTCACCATTCGCGCGGTGGCCGAGCGGGTCGGGGTCTCGACGATGTCGGTCTACACCTACGTGCCCGGCAAGCCCGAGCTGCTCGACCTGATGGTGGACGCCCGCTACGCACGGATGACCCGCGCCGCGTGGGCCGGGCAACCGTGGCGCGAGCGGCTCACCGCGGTGGCCGAGGCCAACCGGGATCTGCTCACCGCCCACCCCTGGCTCACCGAGGTCGCCGCCCTGAGCCGCCCCCCGCTCGGACCGGGCGTGATGGCCAAGTACGAGCACGAGCTCGCCGCGTTCGACGACACCGGGCTCTGCGACGTCGACATCGACGCCGCCCTGACCTACCTGCTCGGGTTCGTGCAGTCCCACTGCCGATCGGCCCACGACGCCGCCCGGGCCGCGACCGACACCGCGATGAGCGACGCCGACTGGTGGGCCGCCAACCTACCCGTGCTCGCCCGCGCCCTCGACCCGCACACCTATCCCCGCGCCGCCCGCATCGGCTCCGCCGCCGGCGAAGCGCAGGGCAGCGCGTGGCAGGCCGACCGCGCCTGGACCTTCGGCCTCGAACGCACCCTCGACGGCCTCGCCGCCCTCATCGACAACGCCGGCTGAGGCCGGCACGCTGTGTGGGTCAGCCGGGTCGGCGGTATCCGGTGATGGGCCGGCCTTCGAGTTTGGCCATGCGCACGTAGTCGCCTGTGGTCGGGGCGTGGACCATCCAGCCGCCGCCGACGTAGATGCCCACGTGGTGCAGGTCGCTGTGGAAGAACACGAGGTCGCCGGGGCGCAGGTCGGCGCGCGCGACGGCCTTGGTGTCGTCCCACTGCCATTTGGTGTAGTGGCGCAGCTTGACGCCGGCGGCGGCCCAGGCGGTGAGGGTGAGGCCGGAGCAGTCGTAGCCGTTGGGGCCGGTCGCGCCCCAGACGTAGGGCTTGCCGATGAGGTCGCAGGCTTTCTTCGCCGCGGTACCGCCGGGGCCACCGATGTAGTCGACGGGGCAGGCGACGGGCTTGAGGGTGCCGGTGGCGCCGCTGCTGCCGTACACCTGCTGGCGCAGCTTCTGCAGCTCGGTGAGCTTGCCCTCGATCTGGGTCTTCTTCGCCGCGAGGTCGGCGTCCTGCGTGGTCTGCTGGGCGATGAGCGTGTCCAGGGTGTGCTTGTCGCCGGCGAGCTTGTCCCGGGCGGCGGCGACGCCCTGGATCTCGGCGTGTTGGTTGCGGGCGATCGCGTTGACCGTTGCGAGCTGGTCCAGCAGGTCGGTCGGGGTGTTGCCGCGCAGCAGCGCGTCGAGCGTGGTGATCCGGCCGATCTTGTACTGCTGCACGGCGATGTCGCTGACGCGGCCCATGGCGGCGTCGACCTGGGCCTCCAGCGGCTTCAGCTGTTGCTGCAGGGCTGCGGCCTTGGCCCGGTTCTCCTTGAGCTGGGAGTGGACCTGGTTGTACTGCTCGATGGTGGGTTCGAGCTGGTTCCACATGTCGTCGATCTGCTTTTCCAGCTCCGCCGGTGTCGGCTCGGCCTGCGCGGTCCCGGTGCCGGCCAGCAGCAACGCGATCGCGGCGAGGACCGCGACGACGATACGAGCCGGCATCCGGCTCGGCGGCATCGCCGGGGCGCCGGAGGTGCGGAAGGCAGGGACACGTCGCGGGCGGCGTGGCGGCACGTGCAACAGGCTCCTCGACTCGGCGGCGCCAGACGTCCGCGCCGACCGGAGGTGATCGGCGCCGGCGCCGGGCCGCAGCCGACCTTACGCACTGGCCCCATCGAGCACAAGGCTGCTTCCTATGATCGATAGGAGATGGCACTCATCGATTGCGCAACCTTCTTCCAGGTAGCGGGCATTGGCAGGGCTGGTGGCCTTGAGTAACGTCTTGGCTCGCCTGACCCGGTTCGTGCTCACAACAGGTGGCGCCGGGACGGGCCCGCTGAGTCGTGCATGCACGAGCCGGGGACCCACCGCAAGTCTGGGGTGAATCCGCGGGCCGATGGCCTGTGGTAGGGCGACCTTCGCGCCCGAATCCGTCAGCTAACCCGGTAGGCGGATGCGTAAGGAGATATGCCTGTGCACAGCCGGCGCAACCCCCACCGCAGACGTCTTTGCCAGCCGCGGACTTGCTCGGCTGCACGCCGATCGGCGTAGCCGGTTTCCGCTGAGCGGCGGGCGGCCCGCTGCCCTGCCGTGTGTGGCCTTCGGACCGCCGCTCGCGAGCACCGCTGAAGCCTTGTGCCATCACACGCCCAGCACGCTGCGGGCGTGGCAGTACACGCTGTCCTGTGCGTGATCCCGCACCTGGCGTTGACCGATGCTGCCGCCCCGGGCCGGAGCCTTGGAGAGTCGCTATGAATCCTGTACGTGTATGTTGGCCGCGCGTCGCCGTGATCTCGTGTGCCCTGCTCGCCGCGGCCGCCGCGGCCGGCATCGTGCTCGGCCGGCTCGGCGATCCGCCGTCCGTCGGCGCCGCTTCGGCCGGCACGGCGCTGACGACCCAACAGCCGGCGGCGGAGCAGGGTGCGGACCAGCCCACCGATGACGCGCCCGCGCCGGCGCCGTCGACGAAGGTCCTCGACTACGAGTTCCAGTTGCAGCCCAACTTTTACTACTGCGGGCCGGCCGCGACCCGGATCGCGCTCACGGCGGCCGGTCACGCCATCAGCCAGGACCAGGCGGCTGCCATGCTGGGCACGACCACCAGCGGGACGGATTCGGCTCTGGACACCACCCGGGCGCTCAACAGCGTGCTCGGCCACGGCAGGACGGTGTACCAGACCAGAGAGATCCCGGCCTACCCGGCAACCTCGGCCCAGGCGGCTCAGCTCCAGGCGGACGTGGTGAACACCATCGGCAGCGGCCGGGCCATTGTCGCCAACATCGCCGGGCATCTCACCGACGACGCCGGTGTCGTCCACGCTTACGAGGGCGGGCACTACCTCACCCTCGTCGGATACCGGGACGACGGCAACACGGTGAAGATCGCCGATCCGGCCAACCCCAGCGGCGACGGCACCTACTGGGTGAGCACCCCCAAGCTGGCCGATTGGATCTCCCAGCGTGGCTACTCGTATTGAGCGCCGGCACGGTCTGCGATCACCGGCCGGCAACGGTGCACGATCGTGGTGGCGGGATCTCCTGGGACCCGCCCTGGCGTCCGGCATGCTGGTCGTCGTCGCGATGTGGGCGGCCGGGGGAGGACTGCACGGGCTCGGCGATCTGGCCGCCGGCGCCACATCGATCGGCCGGCTGACCGGCCTGCTCTCGGCCGACCTGCTGCTCGTCCAGGTCCTGCTGATGGCGCGGGTACCGGTCATCGAACGCGCCTACGGCCAGGACCGGCTGACCCGCTGGCACCGGCTGATCGGGTTCGCGTCGTTCAACCTGATGCTCGCCCACATCGTGCTGATCACCGTCGGGTACACCTGGACCCTCCACGTGTCATTGGCGCACCAGGCGTGGGAACTGCTCACCGGCTACCCCGGGATGTTGCTGGCGACCGCCGGCGCCGTCGCGCTGGTCCTGGTCACCGTCACCTCGATCCGCGCGGCGCGGCGTCGGCTGCGCTACGAGTCGTGGCACCTGCTGCACCTGTACGCCTACCTCGGCGTGGGCCTGGCCCTGCCGCACCAGCTGTGGACCGGGGCCGACTTCACCACCTCGCCGGCCGCCCGGCTGTACTGGTGGAGCGCCTACGGCATCTGCGCCGGCGCGGTCGTCGTCTTCCGGCTCGGGCTGCCCGCCTGGCGCACGCTGCGGCACCGGCTCGAAGTCGACAAGGTCGTCGCCGAGGCGCCCGGGGTGTACTCGATCCATCTGCGCGGTCGCGGCCTGCGGCGGCTGCCGGCCCGCGCCGGTCAGTTCTTCCAGTGGCGTTTCCTGACCGGCCGGGGCTGGAGCCGCGCCCATCCGTACTCGCTGTCGGCCGCGCCCGGCCCGGACCGGCTGCGCATCACCGTGAAGGCCCTGGGCGACGGCAGCCGGGCCCTGGCCGAACTGCGGCCCGGAACCAAGGTGCTCATCGAGGGGCCGTACGGCCGGCTCACCGCCGAGCGGCGCACCGCCCGCTGCCTCACGATGATCGCCTCCGGCGTGGGCATCACCCCGTTGCGCGCGCTGCTGGAAGAGCTGCCCTACGCCGCGGGCGAGGCGACGCTGCTCTACCGTGCCCGGGCCGATCCCGACGTACTGTTCCGCGACGAACTGGATCGCCTGGCCGACGCGCGCGGCGTGCGGGTGCTGTACCTGGTCGGCCCGCGCGGCGACGACGGCTCGTGGCTGCCGGCCGGCTGGGGCGGCGAAACGACAGCGCTGGGCGACATTGTGCCCGGCATCAGACACCACGACGTGTTCGTCTGCGGCCCGGACGCGTGGATGCGCGCGGTGGTCCGCGCGGCCCGGCACGCGCACGTGCCCGACGACCGCATCCACCTCGAGCCCTTCGCCTGGTAACCCGACTCGGAGGGGACCGTTTTCGCATGCGCAGACTGACGATGTGGTTCGCCGGCACCGCCGCGGTGATCGCCCTGCTGTTCAACTACCGGACCTCGACCATGGGCCCGGCCCGCCCGGTGCCCGCGGCCGCGGCGCCGGGCGCCGGCACCCCGGGCGTCGTGGCGCAGCCGTCGGATGGCGATGCGCCCGACCACGACAACCAACCGTCACCTTCGTCGAGTGCCGATCCCGGCGGCGGTGCGCCGCCCCCGCCCAGCCCCGGCACCGTCACCCGGTCCGGCTCCGTCCTCGTCGCCAACGGTTCGGCCGTGAGCACAATGTGGGGGCCGGTTCAGGTGCAGGTCCGCATCGACAGCGGCAGGATCACCGACGTGACCGCGCTGCAGGCCCCCGGAGGATTCTCCCGGGAGCTCACCGCACTCGCGGTACCGCGGCTGCGTTCACAGGCCCTGGCGTCGCAGAGCGCCCACATCGACGCGGTCAGCGGCGCGACCCAGACCAGCGAGGCCTATCGCACGTCCCTGCAGGCCGCACTCGACGCCACCCACTTCCAGGCCCCGCCCGGCGAATAGCGGCCTACGGCGTCAGCGGTGACTGCTCGATCGCGGCGAACGCCCCGATCAGCACCGTGCAGCCCAGCAGGGCGGCGCACCACATCTGCCAGGCAAAGATCCCCAGCCCCGGCGCCCGGGTCATCCAGCCGGCGCGGGCCAGCCGCGGCCCGGCCACCAGGATCAGCACGACGGCGTAGGCGGCCAGGAGCAGCGCGGTCACGACCCGGCGATCTTCCGCTCATAGATGCTCAGCGCCGCCCGGAGCGCGGCCGCCTCCTCGAGCGTCATCTGCCCGACGAAGTGCAGCAGCGCCTGTCCCCGGTCGCCGCTGTCGGTCAGCGCCTCGCGCATCAGTCCGGCCCCGTACTGCTCCCGGGTGGCCATCGGCTGGTACAGATGCGCCCGGCCCTGCAACCTCCGGCGCAGCCAGCCCTTGCGGTGCAGCTTGTCCATCACCGTCAGCACCGTGGTGTACGCCAGGTCGCGCTCCTCGGACAGGGCAGTGTGCACGTGGCGCACCGTGACCGGCCCGTCCGCCGTCCACAGCTGCCGCATCACCGCTGCTTCCAGCTCCCCGAACCCGCGCATCTCACCTCCCGGACCAGCATCGGGCGGACAGTATCCCCGGCTGGCATCGTACGCCGCATAGGAGTGCAACAACCGGCTGGAGAAGAGCGAAACGCTGGGGCGCCGCACGACGTGACCCGCATTTGCCGCGATTCAGCAAGATAGTCCGACTCCTAATTGGCATAGGAGCAACGCGCTAAGACGGCTCCGCCCGGCCGCCGACCCGCCACGCCACCGCCAGCAGCAGCGTGACGCTGGCCAGCCAGGTCGCCGGCACCGCGAGGGCGCCGGGCCAGTGCGGCAGTGGCAGTGCCGGCACGTCCTCGCCGAATACCGGCAGTGCCCATCCGGTCAGCCGCCACACGGCCAGAGCGATGGCCAGGCCGAGCAGCCCGGCCGCGACCACCAGCGCCGGATAGGTCCACAGCTTCGCCCGCCGGACGGTACGCCGGGAGATGCCCTGCGTCCGCAGCGCCAACTCGTCGGCGCCGCGCCCGCCACGGTCGACGCCGGCGATGAGGCCGAGGCCGCCGGCGGCGAGCAGCACGGCGAGCGCGCCCGCGAGCAGGTGGAACCACATGGCCAGGGCCGGGCCCTGGGCATCGAGATGGCGCCGGGTGCCCTCGACGTCGATGTCGCCGGTCACGACGAGGCCCTCGCGGGCCAGCCGGGTCAGCACGTCCGGCGGCGCGTCGGCGTTGAGCCACACCTCCGGCCGAGTAGCGCTGCCCGCGCCGGTCGAGACGCGGTCGGCGTACTCCAGGTCGACCAGCGTCCCGCTGGTGCCCAGCCGGGGCAGCGCCTCGGCCCGCCCGACGGCCCGCACCTCGATCGGCCGTTCGTCCAGCCCGGTCACCGGCGCGGGGCCCGGGTCCGTCCCGGCGGGCAGGACCGGCAGCGGGTAGGGGGCGTCGACCGGCTGGAGCCAGGCGCCGTCGGGCATCCCGTTCGGCGCGTCGACGCTCAGCCGCAGCCCGGCGGGGCCGGCGGCAAGCGTGCCGCCG